>NZ_JBFSRZ010000042.1:0-43379 GCF_041466065.1 Vibrio sp. 10N.239.312.C11 | reverse complement strand
TCATTAGTGATTGTACTCACTTAACTCAGTGTCCAAAACTGCTGGTGCGGATCACGAAGCACGGCCAGCCGTACAAGATTGTTGTGCGTACATATCCGTAAAAATAGCACCCTCGTTAGCAATACGGTCGATGTTAGGCGTTTCGTAGCCCATCATTCCACGGTTGTATGCACTAGTGTTGTAGTAACCAAGATCATCTGCCCAGATAGCAAGAATGTTCGGTTGGTCTGCCGCAGCGACGCCTTGAGCAACGCTGAGTGCGCTCATTGCTAACACGGTTTTGGTTAATTTAGTCAAGGTAATGTCCTTTCTTTAGTTTCTATTTGTTTAGAAAGAAAATACCAATTTTGTATTAACTCAGAGGACTACTGGGTATGAATTCTAGTTACTTAGAAGAATAGTGGAGCCGTGATCAGGGCTAGTGTTTTACTCAAAATCAGAGACCTGCCCCAGAGTTTATTTCTTGATTAAGTGAGCCTTACTCATTTACGTCCCATTTCGAAAATCAAATTCGCCGTTGACAAACTTTGATAATCAAACTAAATTTCAACTAATTACTTTGATTGTCAAATTACTTGTCAATCAAAGGGCTTTTATTAAAAGCGATAATCTAACCACAAACATCAGCTAAGGACGCCATTTTGAGTTTTCCAACACGTCACCAACACCACTTTTCTTCACATAACAGCCAAGGTGAGAAACGCACGTTCTATGTCCTGTTATTGACCGTCGTTACCATGGTTGTCGAAATCGTTGCGGGTACCATTTATGGTTCAATGGCATTGCTTGCCGATGGTTGGCACATGGGAACGCATGCTGCAGCGTTTGGTATCACCTTATTTGCATACCGATATGCGAAGAAACATGCCGAGAGTGAACGTTTCTCGTTTGGTACTGGCAAAGTCAGCGTGTTAGGGGGCTACACCAGTGCGATTGCATTGGGTATTGTGTCATTATTGATGCTGGTGGAATCAGTGCATCGTTTATTTAACCCACAAGCGATTCAGTTCAATGAAGCGATCATCGTTGCCTGTATTGGTTTAACTGTGAATGTGGTGAGTATGTTTTTACTCGGCGATCACCATCATGATCACGGACACGAGCATGGCCACGATCATAGTAAGAATCACGGTCATTCACATAGCCATGATCACGACAGCGACCAAAATCATAAGCATGGTGAGCACCATCATGACCATAACCTACGCGCAGCCTACATGCATGTGTTGGCGGATACGTTGACTTCACTGTTGGCCATTGTTGCGCTGCTGTTTGGTAAGTTTTACGGTTGGAACTGGTTAGATGCAGCAATGGGAATGGTTGGCGCATTTGTGATTGCTAAGTGGACGATGAACCTTATGAAACAAACCAGTCCAATCCTGCTTGATGAGAATATCCACCAAGATTATCGCGACTCAGTGACCGAAACCTTAACGCCTTATGCGTCGGTCACCGATTTCCATATGTGGAAGGTGAGTGGGCATCACTATTCAGCAGCAATTACTCTTGAATCAAACAGTGATAAAACGGTGTCTGAATATAAACAAATGCTCTCCAAGTTTGATAAGATTAATCATCTTACTCTTGAAGTGCATTCAAACGACCATGCGAAATATAGAACAGCTTAACCAAATACTGACTGAGTTCTACGATAAAATGTCTTCGTGGGAGCAGTCTGTTGTCAAAGAGACGGGTTACTCCCTGGCTCAAGTACACACCATTGAAGTACTTGGTATGCATGGCGCGTTAAGAATGAAAGAGCTCGCTGAAAAGTTGTGCATCACCACGGGTACACTTACTGTTCAAATAGAAAAGCTGGTTAAAGCTGAATTGATTGAGCGCCATGAACACCCAACGGATCGTCGTGCGATTGTGGTTGCCTTGACGGATGAAGGGCAGAAGATACACGTTCACCACAATCAGCTTCACTTGAATTTGGTTAGTGGACTAACACAAGACATCGAAGAAGATGAGAAAGCGGTGTTATTGAAGTGCCTAACCAAGATGGTAAAAGCGTTTTAGTCAGTCTTGAGTTCGCACCCTAACTCTTTAGCTGCAAAGCGATTTACTAGACAATCAAAAAATGGACCTGACTCGAATTGAGTAGGTCCATTTTTTTCGCCGTTTACGCTTTACTGTACAATCATCAATAGACGGATTCACTGTTTAAAAACCAAGTCAAAACCTCCAATGTTGCGCTTCGCTCGTGCTCTTCTGGAGAGCCAAAAAAATGTCACTCACAGCCGTTAGAACAATAATTGCCCAAACTGTTTTAATTTAAAGCCTTAATAGCAAGGCGTTCAGCTATTTATACTCCGTCAAATATCTGTCTCTCAGTTTTATAATTCTATTAATGTACATGTAGCGAAAATGTGTTATTGATTGCTTTGTCGTTAATGAGGTGGGTCTTCTTTGTTTGAATGTATTGATGAGGTCACTACTGGCGGGCAGGGCCGCTGCAAAAACTCAACCCCATTACTGATAAAAAATCATAACAATAACTCGATCGCACTAGCCGTATATCCATGCTTTGATGCGATCAATTAGACACTTATAGTTAATTTAGTAAAGACGAGCCATGTATATGAATATAAAGAAAAAGCTCTATTCGTTGGGGGTGTTCTCCATCTTCGGCATGATTTCATTGTTGTTTACCACCTCTCAATTTGCGGACACCACCGCTAAAATGAGCGAAGCCAAACAAATTACCAAAGAACTTGAAGTGCGACTGCTCAACCTTCGTCGTAACGAGAAAGATTTCTTACTTCGCAGTGATCTGAAATACCTCGACAAGTTCGACGTAAATTACAAAAAATTCTTAGCGTCTGAATCTGAGCTTAATGCTGTGCTGAATGATCTGGGTTTGGCCAACAGTACGCATTTGCGTGAAGATATCGAAACGTACCACACAAGCTTTGTTAACCTTGTTAAAGCCAGCCAAGTGTATGGACTAGCACGAGACAAAGGCTTGTTAGGGGAATTTCATGCTGTACTCGATAACATCAGTGCCACCGCGAGTGCTGAACAAAAAATTGAGCTGTATCTCTTCAATGATCTGATCGAGAAGGGTGAGTTCGACCCAAGTGTTCTGTCTATTACTTCTAATGCGGGTGGCTCAGCTGCTTTGATAGAAGCAGCTCGTCAAGTCGTAGATCAGAAACGAGTGATAGGGTTAAAACATAACGAAGGGTTACTAGGGCAAGCGCGCACAGGTTCGCACGTTATCGAGACTCAATTCAAAGAATTCTCGGCCGTGTTAGATCAACAGGCACAGCAAGAGATGGATAAACTATCGCTGATCAACAACACCCTTTGCGTCACACTGTTAGTGGCGATCATTCTATTCAGCTGGTTAATCGTACGTTCAATCATCGGTAAGATTGAATCTCTACTTACTGTGATCCGTAATATTGTCGACTCGAACGACGTGTCTATTCGTGCGACGGAGAATGGCAAAGACGAACTCGGTAAGCTAGGCGAATACTTCAATCAACTGCTAGACCAGCTTGAAGGGTTGATTGCGACGTCTCAATCTAAGTCACATCAGTTGACACAAAGTACGTCGAGCATGCATGACGAGTTAGAATCGGTCATCAAACAGTTCGAAGTTCAAGCAAACCACACCTCAACAATGACAACTTCAGTGCAAGAGATGGTACTGACTATTGGGGAAATATCAGAAAGTACATCGGTTGCCGCTGAAGGCGTTCATCAAGCGAAAGTGAATGCCGACAAAGGTCGTGAAGTGGTGGTTGATACCATCAATAACATTACCCAGTTGTCTGAACGCCTTTCAAGTAGCCAAGATTCGATTAGTTCTTTGAATCACCATGTCGATCAAATTGGTAGTGCCGTTAACATTATCCAAGGTATTGCGGAACAGACTAATTTATTGGCATTAAACGCAGCCATTGAAGCCGCTCGTGCTGGTGAGCAAGGTCGTGGCTTCGCAGTTGTTGCGGATGAAGTCCGAGCGTTAGCAAGCAGAACGCACCAATCAACCACTGAAATCACCAGTGTAGTCACTGCAATCCAGAGCCAAATGAATGCTTCTATGACAGAGATTGGCGAGTGTAACCAACAAGGCCAGCTGACACTTAAAGATTCAGAAGAATTGGATGCAAGCTTGCAACTGATTTTGAGTGATATGGAAAGCATTCAAGGCAACTCAGAACGTATTGCTTCAGCGATTGAAGAGCAGGGTGCCGTAATGACACAAGTGAGTGACTCAATTACTGAGTTGAATACCATCTCGAATGATAACAACGGTTCGGCGCAGCATTGCTTGGTCGAAGTGGATAAAGTAGCTGAGCAAGCGAACGATATGGATCAAGCGGTAGCGCAGTTCAAGACGTCATAAGATTTCTAGAGTAAGTTAGAAACCAAAGACGTGAGTTCATAGAAAACAAAGGCGTGAATTATTCGCGCCTTTTTTGTGCCTGAAGGATAGGCAAGTTTCTGAATCGATAGAAATAAGAATAAGGCATTACAAAATAGACTTAAGTATCTGTGGAATAAAACTAAAATAATGACAGACTAACGATGAACGAACGCGTTGACGTGAGCCATGTCTTTGGCGCGTTTCGAATAAACGTTAAATCTTACGGAAGAGGAACAGCATGCACTACGACGTATTCAATGGAGACGCAGACGGTATCATCGCGTTGCTACAACTGCGATTAAGTGAACCGAGAAAAAGTGTGCTCGTCACCGGTGTAAAGCGTGATATTAAGTTGGTTTCTCAAGTTGTCAGTCAAATCATAGAGCCGGGCAATCCAAATGATGTCTCTTCCGTTACCGTTCTTGATGTGTCGATGGAGAAGAACCTGCCAGCATTGCACTCACTGTTAGATGCCAACATCGATGTGTTTTACTGCGATCACCATCGAACAGGGGACATGCCAACCTCTGAGTATTTAAACACTCTGATAGACACCTCGCCAGAGAGCTGCACGAGTTTACTGATTAACCAGAAGCTAAATGGTGCACACGTAGCTTGGGCAATCGCGGCGGCCTTTGGTGATAATTTAAAAGTAGTGGCCGCACAGTTAGCTGATGAAAATGGATTCGAACAATCACAAATTGAGTTCTTAGAAGAGCTAGGTACCTTGGTTAATTACAACGGCTACGGCACATCATTGAGCGATTTGCACTTCACGCCAGCTGAACTCTACCAAACCCTTTATCAATATCCGAATCCGTTTGATCTTTTGGATGACACAGACTCGGTGTTTTATCGACTACGAGCTGCTTACCAAAATGACCGCCAGCAACTATCAAACCTTGCCCCTGTTTATGAAAGTAAAGTCGCACGTGTGTTTGAACTGCCCGGTGAGACTTGGGCAAGACGTATCAGCGGTGTATTTGGCAATGAGATCGTGAATCAAGATCCAAACCGAGCGCAAGCAGTATTAACGAAAAACCAAGATGGCGAATCTTATACTGTTAGCCTAAGAGCACCACTATCCAATAGAACAGGCGCAGATGAAATTTGCTCTAGCTTTGTAACTGGCGGAGGAAGAAAAGCAGCGGCTGGCATTAATCAACTTAGCGAACTTGATAGAGGGAATTTCATTTCACTGTTGGACGCTTATTATTCGCCGAGTGTTGAGCGCTAACGAAAATAGTAGCGAGAGTGAATAGGGTAAAGAGAGGCCATTTGGCTTCTTTTTTTGTGTCTAAAGTCACCCAAATAAGCCTTTCAAAAACTTAGTTAGCATCAAATTCGGCACTTCACATTGTATGACATCAAAGTAAGAGTGATTATCAATTGTATTAATTCTGGGGAAATAGCACTATACGCATATTGAATCTTCAGTATTTTGAATATCCTTATAATGAATCTTGCCCAGGTCGACCTTAACCTACTCGTTATTCTTAAACACCTTCTTGAAGAGAAGCACGTATCAAACACAGCCTTGGCGTTGGACATGAGCCAACCGACGGTGAGTCGTTCACTACAAAAACTACGAACGGTATTCAACGATGACTTGTTAGTCCGCGCAGCCTATGGTTATGAGCTAACCCCGAAAGCAGAAGTCATCAAGCAAGACCTCAATTCTGTGCTCACACGCCTTGAGAAATTGGTCCATGGAGACGTATTTGAACCGGAGACGAGTAATAGTAACGTTCGGTTCTTTGGCTTGGTTCCTCAGGTTTCACACCTTTTGCCAAAAGTCGTGGCACAAATCCGCCAACAAGCGCCGAATATGGTTGTCGATATCGACTCGATTCCTAAACGACACTTTGAACCTCTGTTATCAGGTGATGCGCACTTTGTATTGTCGACGCATGAACCATTAAGTTCTGAACAAAACCTGTATCGAATGTTCGTAATCAGTCGCGATTATCGGTTACTAATGAGCAAAGACCACCCTCTGGCGGATAAAGAGATCACCGTTGATGATTTATTGAGTAGCCAACTCGGCCAGATCTCACTGCAAGGGGATAAGAAGCTCTCGATTGAAAGTCGTTTCAAAGATTTGGGCTTGATCGATAAGCAGCGTCAGCTATCGATACCGATTCAACTGTCTAACTTTAACGTCGCTCCAGATATGGCTGAAGCGACCGATATCATCTTTCACCTGCCGACACCTTTTGCTCAACAAGCAGCAAAACAGAGAAACCTTGTTTGTAAACGCGTACCCAAAGCGATCAGGAGCCCATCAGAAGACGTATATCTCTACTGGCATAAACGTTTCCACAATGACCCTATGTGCCGTTGGATTCGTGAACTATTTAAAGAGACATACTCCTAAATTATCTGGCACATGAATGTTACTGGCTTAATGCTAATGAATTGAATATATGTTGCCTGCATTATTTGATAGGTGAATAATCATAATGAATTTTCAGCATGAAACTTTCGTTGATTGGAGTGATAACTGGCTGTTTAATGCAAACCATTATCATTACTAATTACATATAAGAATAAATATCATGTCTGAGAAATCTCTTTTGATTCGCAAGCCTCTTTTAGTTCGCAAACCTCTTATGATTCGTAAACCCCTTTCGGTCGCAGTAGCTATTATTTGCACCTCACTATCGGCTAACGTGTTAGCGCAAAAAGAAGCGCAAGCAACAGATGAGCAAATGGTTGTTACGGCAACTCGTACTGAAATGGCTCTAAAACAAGCGCCAGCTTCAATGTCGGTTATCACCGCTCAAGACATCGAAGACAGCCCTGGAATCACTTTGGCTGACATCGTTGCAGAATCAACGAGTGTGGAATCTGATTTTGATAGCACACGTGCTGGCCGTCAGATGATCTCTATTCGTGGTATGGATTCAGACTATACGCTTATCATGGTGAATGGCCGTCGCTTAAGCTCTGCAAGTGCCATCATTCGTGGTAACGATTTCGATCTCTCGACTATTCCAGCTGAGTCAATCGAACGTGTTGAAATCATCCGCGGCCCAATGTCTGCACTTTACGGTTCAGATGGTATGGGTGGCACAATCAACATCATCACCAAAGCTCCAGAAAACGATTGGAGTTCTACATTAAGTATGGACACTTCATCTCCATTAGACGGAGATGGTGGCGAAGAATATTCTGTTGGTTTTACTACGTCCGGTGCATTGATTGATGATGAGTTGTTTGCGCGTTTTTCTTTAAATCAAACCTCGCGTGACGCATGGCAACCATATACAGGTAATGGTCGTGAAAATATTACCGCTCTAGAGGAACGCGACACTTTAAGTTTGCTTGCCAACCTGACATGGAATATGACAGACAATCAGACGATTGATTTAGACCTTGGCTATAGTGACGATAAACGTGATGGTTTAGCAGAACACGCTACAGGTTCGAACCTAGTGGATAGTAATGTTGTACGTAACAGTCAAGCGATTACACACAGCGGTTTTTGGAACTGGGGTGACACACAAGTTCGTTACTCTCGTGAAAACGTGACAGACAACGATGCCGCTGATCTAGGTAACAATTACAGTAGCGATGTAGAAGAGCTAACTCAAATAGTAGAAGCGTCAGCAACGACTTATCTCGGTGATAGTCACACCGTAACTTTTGGTATGGACTACCAGTTGAGCGAATTAACCAACAAAGAAAACTTGATCAACGGTACATCAGAAGCGTATCAAGGTGCTTTGTTTGTTCAAGACCAGTGGTTGATGACTGAACAACTCACCGCAACCATTGGTGGACGTTTAGATAAGCACGAATTGTACGGTGAAGAATTCAGCCCGCGTGTGTACTTGGTTCACCAAACGACTAATGACCTCATCATCAAAGGCGGCGTGGGTAAGGCGTTTAAAGCGCCTTCGTTAACTCAAAACCAAGCTGACTACACTGTTAATAGCTGTAAGGGAGCGTGCGATTTATATGGCAACGAAAACCTGAAGCCTGAAACGAGCTTGAACTATGAAATTGCAGCAATATACAACCAACCACGTTGGAATGTTGAAGGTGCCTTGTTCCGCAACGAAATCAATGACCTTATTGATCGCGATGAAACGTACTGCGAGAACGGCGGAGTGTTTGAATCGGGTAAAGGGTGCGCGGACAGTTCTAGCTCTACTGGCTATGTAAAGGGGAAGCGTACTTATACCAATGTATCTGAGGCGGTGGTTCAAGGTGCTGAACTTACGGGTCAGTACCAGATTACAGATGAGTGGGGCGTGTCAGGTAACTACACGTTCTTAGACACAGAAGATAAGTCAACGGGTCAAGAGTTGCTAGAGCGTTACAAGCATTCAGGCTTAGTTAAACTGAGCTGGAGCCCGACTTTCGATCTGAATACCTTTATTAGTGCGCGTTACCGTGGTGAGCGTAATATCGAAACTGATTTGACTCAAGATGCATACACTACTTTAAACATTGGTGGCGTATACAACATTAATGATTCAGTTAGAGTACGTGCAGGCATTACTAACTTGACTGATGAAGCTGTATCACAAGAGCTAGAGAGTATGGGTTATGTTGAAGATCCACGTACTTACTACGTAGGTATGACAGCGGACTTCTAATCAATCTGTGTTTGATTTGGTAGGAAGATACATATAGAAACGAAGAACCCACATTGGCTCGATACTCTATAAAGAGAACGGCGAGTGTGGGTTCTTTTTTGTGTGCTTGTATCGGTTTAATTCGTTTGGAATTAGCTTACCTAGATTTTTACACAAGTGACCAAAGCATTACCTGATTTGGTATCCCAAGGCAGCAGCTTGTCATAATCGTGCTCAAAAATATGAACCTCAAAGTAGGGCTTCAATATCTCGATCAATTCCTTAAACGAGAATGCCACCATAGGGTGTTCGTCATTCCATACTTGAGTTTCACCGGCAGTCGTTTTTTCGATGCTTAGCTTTAACGTTTGCTTGCTACCTTCGCCGGAGTAATACCAACCTGAGCGAAAGGTAAAGTCATCATGTTCTTTGTTGGCTGTATGTCGAACAAACAAGTCATTGCTTATCTTCTCTTTATCAACCACGTTGAAGCAGAAGACACCTTCGTGTTTCAAAGCTCGGTGCACGCTTGCAATGCACTCTTTTAGTCTCTCAATACCGTCGTTGTAATGGATGGAATACAAGAAACAAGTGATAAGATCGAGCGGTTCTGAGACCTCAAAGTTACTCATGTTTTGTACTGAAAAGTTAGCTTCAGGGCAACGAACTTGAGCAATGTCGAGCATTGGTTTATTCAGATCAAGGCCACTACTTTGATAGCCGTAATCAATAAAATGGCGAACGTGTGGTCCAGTGCCACATCCAAGGTCGAGGTGTGTTTTTCCTTCATTTCCAAAAATCTGATGTAACCTACGAACGCAGTCACTCTGCGCTTGGTAGTCAATATCGACACACATTAAGTCATAGTAACCGGATAGGTCGGTATAGAGTGCGTTGGCGGACATGTTTGCCTGCAGCATTTGCTGAAAAAATTGGGGTGGCGCATAGTAAACTAGAACTTAAAAATAACAAGAAAATCTTGGGTCAACTTATAGGCTTAAATGACCTTTTCTTGATGCTTAGCAATTGTTTCACGAGCCACACTCTATACATGCACCTTCGTGGTTTACTGAGACTCTATTTTTTCCGTCGGATTTAGCACGATAGAGCGCGTCGTCTGTAACTCGAATCAACGTATCTAGGGAGTTGTTGGTACGAACGATGCAACTGTCGGTAATGCCAATACTGACGCTTGATTGAAACTTGGTGCGATTAAATCCCAAGAATTGATGGGTTCGAAATTCTTCGCAAATACGTTGACCCACAATTTTTGCTTGTGAGTATGCCGTGTTGAGAATGGTTCCATGACTCGTTCGGTTTTTTGGAAAGAAGACGATAAACTCTTCACCTCCCCAGCGGCCAACCACGCCGTTCAAGCCTTTGACGTGCTTCTTAATGGTATTCGCGAGAGTGCGAATCACATCGTCACCAACACTGTGTCCAAATTGGTCATTAATCTTTTTGAAGTCATCAATATCCAACAGTAAACAAGACATCTCAGTTTGTTCTTTTAACGGCTTTTTTAACCAATCGTAAATGGCACTGCGGCTGAATACTTGTGTTAGGTCGTCGTGAAGTGCGCGATGCAAGAGTTCTTGTTCTAATTTCACCTTGTCGGAAACGTCTTCTACCACCACTTGGATCGCTTTTTCGCCTTCCCAATTGATGATGTTGTCGTAGATGTTGAAGTGTTTTTTATTCCCATCAAAGCATTGGTTTTCAACCACAGAACTGAAGCTTGGTGTATCACCGGCAAGAATACTTTGGCTGCGTCTCATGGCATTGATACGATTGTCCGGCGGGATAATTGAAATGATTGAGTCCATGGCGAGCACTTCTTCTATCGATTTGGCGCCTTGCATTTCAACCCAGGCTTGATTAACCATTAGAGGCTTGAAATTTTGGTGGACGAGCACGCCCTGTTTCGAACTATTGAGTAAAGTCCGGTACATACGATCTTTTTCTTGATGTTTACGCTCTGAAGCAACAACTGAGGTAATATCTATGATCATTACACGAAGAGCGGGGCGGTCGTTGACTCTGACCGCTTGAGCAAGGCTAAACAGCGAGAGAAGGCGGTTATTCACCGGAATATCTTTATAGAGCTTTCCCTTTCTCAGTTGGCCTTTAATCGCAGAAAGGTAACGTTCACGGACAGAGCCGTGATAATCTTTGGGTATTAATGAGTAGACAAAATCGACGTTGTTGAGAAGTGCTTCACGGCAACTGTAACCGAAGATTTTTGCAATGTTTTCGTCGACATCGATGACACGGTGGTCTTGCAGCGTAATATAGCCCTGTGCAGAGTCGAAATTCTGCCTAGGGGTGGCTGTGGTTAAATCTAGTTGGATGCTCATATAGATCTGACTACATATCCTCTCACCAAAAACAGGTGCTTTAAATAAATGGTGGTGTCGTAAATAAATTGTGACTGCTGTATATCGACAAAGCTATCAGATACCTAACACGGCAAGCGTCACGAGACTATGTGATTAAAGTGTGCCGTACGCAACTTTTTGAGGGTAGCGTAATTTTACTGTATCTAAAACGGATAAAAAAATTATTAAGGATAATTAAAGAGTTATGGAAATAAAAATTGATGATTTGTCGGGTGGAGAGGTTATTGAGCTACTCGAAGAGCATTTAGCTGATATGTATGCGACATCGCCAGTCGAAAGCGTTCATGCACTGGATCTAGATGGGCTCAAGTCGCCAGAGATTACTTTTTTCAGTGCTTGGAAAGACAGCCAACTGCTTGGGTGTGTCGCCATTAAAGAGCTTGATACACAACACGCTGAACTGAAGTCAATGAGAACCTCGCAGTTTGCAAGAAAGTCCGGTGTCGCAAGCAAGCTATTGCAGCACGTTTTGGATACGGCAACCGCTCGCCAATATCGACGTATTAGCCTAGAAACGGGATCGGAAGACTACTTTAAGCCAGCGCGTAATTTGTATCAAAAATTTGGCTTTGGTTACTGTGAACCTTTTGCTAATTATGTGTTAGACCCGCACAGTCATTTCATGAGTATTGAGTTACGTTAAGAGGCTAGCTTTAGATGACGACTTACTTAGCAGGTTTCTCCCTTGGCCTTTCGTTGATTCTTGCGATTGGCTCTCAAAATGCGTTTGTTTTAAAGCAAGGGCTTAAGAACCAACACGTATTGGCAGTTTGCGCTGTATGTGCCATTTCTGACGCCTTACTCATTAGCTTTGGTGTGACGGGGTTTGGCGCGATCGTTGAGCAGTTCCCTCAAGTTGAGCAGTTTGCTCGTTACGGTGGGGCTATCTTTTTAGGCGTTTACTCATTCTTGAGCTTTCGCTCAGCATTTACCGAAAATCATGCCTTAGAAGCCAGTGTCGAAACCAAAAGCTCTTTAACCAAAGCAGTCACCATGTGTTTAGCGTTTACTTGGCTTAATCCGCATGTGTATCTGGATACTGTGGTATTGCTTGGTTCTATCTCTACACAATATCAACCAAATCAAATGTTGTTTGGTGCAGGTGCAGTATCGGCTTCATTCGTGTTCTTTTTTTTACTTGGCTATGGTGCACGATTCTTAGCTCCAATGTTTAAGAACCCGAAATCATGGAAGATGTTGGAGTTTGTTGTAGGAGTGATCATGGCATCTATTGCACTATCTTTGGTTGTTTAGTTTTACTCTGCTTTCGTTAACTTCTCCTCATCAGTTGAACGCTGGTGGGGAAAGTACGGCTTGTTAGCTTGCTAGCTCGTTAATTAGTAATTAGTACTGTATCCCTCTGTCTTGCCTCCCTAGCTATTAATTATTCTTTGCAAAGATTTCGCATTTCTCTGTTGGTTTTAAACGTCTTGATAACAACAAATTAAATTATTTCGTGAAATAACGAATTATTCTTCGTCTTTTGGATTTTGGGTTCGTCTTAGGGGTGTAACAAGAAATTATTAACCCGATTCGGAGCCAAAAATGATTAAATTGATTAGCTTTAAAAACTGCCCATTTGTTCAACGTGTAATGGGTTCACTAGTAATGAAAAACGTCCCGTTTGAAATTGAGTACATTGAGCTGAATAACAAACCACAGTGGTTTTTGGATATCTCACCGAACGGGCAGGTTCCTGTATTGATTACAGAAAATGACACCGTCCTTTTTGAATCTGATGCAATTGTTGAATATCTAGACGATAAATATACGCCTATTGAAGAGGTTTCACCCGAGCAGAAAGCACTCGACCGTGCTTGGTCTTATCAAGCGAGCAAACATTACATGCCACAGTGCGGCACCATGGCGAGTAAAGACAAAGAGACATTTGAAACACGCTTAGCCAATTTACAAAAGGCGTTCCTAAAGGCAGAGAAAAAACTGGGTGATACTGAGTTCTTTAAAGGGGACTACATCTCTAACGTCGACATCGCTTGGTTACCACTGTTACACCGAGCATTTGTAATTAAAGAGCGTTCAGGCTTCGATATGCTAGAAAGCTTCCCGAAAGTACAGAGGTGGCAAGCGGCTCTGATTGAATCTGGATTGACCGATAAAACCGTTCCAGCGGACTTTATTGACAAGTTCAGCGGCTTTTATTTAACGAATAACTACCTGGCAAGCCTAGCAGAAGCTCGCTAAAAAAAGATTAAGTATTTTATGGCGTTTAGGCCACAGACAACTAAAACCGCTCTAACGTTGAGCGGCTTTTTAATGTCAAAAATAACGATTGGTCACGCTATGGCCAGAGTTGGTCTAGAGTCTGAAATTAGTTGGTTTTCACAAGCTTATAAAAGGGAATTATGTCGACTATTTTGGTAGATTAAAGGGATTACAGACTTCCAGTGAGCAGCAATGAAGATTCTTCACACGTCCGATTGGCATCTTGGCCAAAACTTCTACAATAAAAGCCGTAAGAATGAACATGAACGGTTTTTACAATGGTTACTTGAGCAAGTTACTGAGCACAACATCGACGCGATCATTGTTGCTGGCGATATTTTTGATACCAGCACACCGCCGAGTTACGCTCGTGAGATGTATAACAAGTTTGTGGTCGACTCGAGCAAGATCGGCTGCCAATTGGTGTTGTTAGGTGGAAATCACGATTCGGTGTCTGTGCTTAAAGAGACACAACAGCTGCTCAAATACATGGGTGCCGATGTGATTCCTAATACCAATGAAGATCATGCGACTCAGGTTGTCGAACTAAAAGGCAAGAACGGCGATGTAGAAGCGCTGGTTTGTGCCATTCCCTTTATTCGCCCTCGCGATGTGTTGACCAGCCAGGCGGGTGTTACTGGTGTAGAGCGTCAGAAGCAACTCGGCGATGCAATCAAACAGCACTACCAAAGTGTTTATGATGCCGCTTTAGAAAAACGTGCGACGTTTGAAAACAGCGAGCACATGCCGATTATCGCTACTGGTCATTTAACAGCGATGGGTGTCCAACAATCGGATTCGGTGCGTGATATCTATGTTGGCAACCTTGATGGTTTCGCCGCTGATGGCTTCCCAGATGCAGACTATATCGCACTTGGTCATATCCATCGCCCACAAGTGGTGGCAAAGCGTGAATACATTCGTTATTCAGGCTCTCCAATCCCACTAAGCTTTGATGAACTTAAATCTCAGAAACAAGTGTGTGTTGTTGAGTTTGTTGAAGGTGAGCGCACCATTTCTCAATTGCCTGTTCCTACATTCCAACCTCTAGCTGAAATCAAAGGCGACTTGAGCGAAATCGAATCTCAGCTGAACCAATACATAGGTTTAGATAGCGAACAAAGCGTGTGGTTATCGATAGAAGTGCAAGCGCAAGATTACTTGTCGGATCTACAAGAACGTATGCGTTCATTGACTGACGGTTTGAATGTGGAAGTACTTCAACTGCGCAGAGCAAGAGAGCGTCGCAATCAAGCATTAGAGCAAGAGTCGGCAGAAACCTTATCTGAACTGAGCCCGATGGACGTGTTTACGAAGCGTATTGCCTTAGAAGAGTTTGAAACCGATTCTGAAAAAGCGCGTTTAGAGCGCATGACGGTGAAGTTTAAACAAGTGATGGTTGAAGTCTCTTACGGTGCGGATAGCCAAGAAGAAATAGAAGCGCAAAAAGGGACAGGTGAGTAACGAATATGAAGATTTTAAGCCTAGAATTTGAAAACCTGAACTCTCTGAAAGGTCGTTGGAAGCTCGACTTTACTCAGTCACCGTTTGCAGAAAATGGTCTGTTTGCGATCACCGGCCCAACGGGTGCGGGTAAGACAACGATTCTTGATGCGATTTGTTTGGCACTGTTCCACCGAACACCACGTTTGAAAAGTATCGCTAAAGGCACCAACGAGCTAATGACGCGCGGTACCGGTGAGTGTTTCGCTGAGATTGAATTTGAAGTGAAGGGTAAAACTTACCGTTCTAATTTTCATCATAAGAGAGCGCGCGGAAAACACGACGGTGCGCTGCAGACACCAACCTGTGAATTTGCGGATGCTGATAGTGATGCTGTATTAGAAACGCAGCTCACTAAGAAAATTAAGATGGTTGAGACCGTGACCGGTTTGGACTTTTCACGATTTACTAAATCTATCATGCTGTCGCAAGGTGAGTTTGCTGCTTTCTTGAATGCCAACGCTAACGACCGTGCCGAGTTATTGGAAGAGCTTACGGGTACCGAAATTTATAGCCTGATTTCAGAGCGTATATACGACCACTTCAAATCGAGCGAAGAATCACTCAACCACCTAAAAGCGAAAGCTGAAGGGGTTAGCTTACTGTCTGAAGAGCAAATCCAAGAGCTAACCGCAGAGCGTGAAACGTTAGAAACCGAACAGAAGCGATTAGCTGAGCAGTTAAAAGAGTGGCAAGCGCATCTAAGCTGGTGGAAAGACGTGACCAAAGCTCAGCAAACTATTGCAACCAGTGAGCACGATTGTAAAACCGCTCAAGATGAACTAGGCCGTAACCAACCTTCATTAGAGCGCTTGGCAAACAGTGAGCCGGCTGAAAAGCTGCGCCCAATGCACAAAGATTTAAAGCGTTGCGAACAAGAGGTGAACACTACTCAAGCTCACTTAGATAACAGCACCAAGTTACTTGCCCTTCGTGATGTAGAGAAGCAAGACGCGCAAACTCAACTGACTCAAAGCAGTGCAATTGTCGAACAGGTTAAAGCCGAGCAACAAGATCAAGAGAAGATCATCGATCTCGTACGTCCGCTAGACAACCAAATTACCGTACTCAAAGATAAGCAAACTGCGGCCGTTAATGCAGCAAATACGCTAAACGAGCAACACACGCAACAGCGTAATCAACAGATTGTTTTAGTCCAAAAAATTGATGCACTGAAGCAACAAGATCAACTCAGCACTGAGTACTTAAATACACATCAAGCTGACCAACATCTGGAAAAATACTTAGGTCAGTGGCAAGCCAAAGTTGAGCAAGTTCGTACGCTAGAGCGTCAACATGCAGAACAGTTAAACTCGGCTAAGCAAGCTTTGTCGGCTCTTGATGCTCAGCAAGCGGTTATCAAAAGTGCGCAACAAGCCAAAGCAACGCAAGACAAAACTTTAAGTGAATTGGTTGTGTTAGAGAGTAGTGCAAAGCAACAGTGGGAAGCATTGCAAGGCAACACCAGCGAACAAGTATTGAATGCGCAAAAAGATCTGTTGGAGTTTTGGAATCGCAATACGCACTCATTACTCGAGATCAATCGTGGTTTCCTAAATGCCCAACAACAGCTGCACGCAAAAACACAGGCACATCAGACCAACACCCAATTGGTCGACAAGCTTTCGAAAGAACGTGAAGTGTTAGTCGAGCGATACCAAGAAAAAAAGACCTCACTTGAACGTTTAATTCGCTTAATTGATCAAGAAGGTGACCTTGCGAAATACCGAGCGTCATTGAAGCCAGGTATGGATTGTCCATTGTGTGGTTCAACAGACCATGCGATCGAACAATCACAAAGTTCGAAGGATTTGAATGCCCAGAAAGAGCTTGAGGAACAACAATTAGCAGCGATTCAGAAAGAAGGCCAAGAGCATCGTCAGCAATTAGATTCTCTTGCCCCTATGGTTGCAGCGCTTAACGATGACATTCAACGTGCGCAAGCGGATATTCAACAAGCTCAACTGAATTGGCAAGGCGTTGTCGGCAAGCTTCAACAGAGCTTATCGGATTTCGTTGGCACTGCTCCTGAATTGGCGTTGCTAACGATTAACGATTTAGGCTATGAAGCTATAGTCGCGACCTTTGCTCAGCAGTGTGAAGTTCAACTAAGTCAGAGCTCACAGCAACTCAAAGCGTTGGCTGATGCGAAAGCACACTATGCCGAAGCTGAGAAACAACGCTTGTCTGCAAGTGTTATGGCTGACAAGGCGCAGTCTAATCTCGAGTTGGCCGAGCAACGCTTAGCGGATCTGAATAAGCAAAATCACAGCACGAACGAACAAGTGGCTCAGATAGCTCAAACAAAAGAACAGCAATGGAACGCTCTGAAAGAGAGCATTGTTCAAACGGCTATCGAAGCGCCTGAACTTGAACATATTGATGATTGGTTTACTGCGAAATCGCAAGCATCAAGCACATGGCAGCAAACCAAACAGCAACAGGCCGATATTGAAAAGCAGCTGATTACTCAAAATGCCGAACTGAAAACCTTAGATGACAAGCTAAGCAGTGTTGAGAAAGAGCTCGCGACACTCACGCAACAGAGTGAGTCTCTAGTGTTAGAGTTGACTCGTATTAGTGCTGAAAGAACAGAGTTGTTTGGTGACAAAGACATTCAAGCCACCAGCAATGCGATGAAGAAAAAAGTCACCGAAGCGGTAAATGCATTTGATGCCGCGCAGTTGGTGCTTAACCGCTCCGAGCTGGAACATCGAACTGAGCAAACCAAACACATTAGCTTCTCTGAAGAGTTGACTAGCAAGCAGTCAAGTTACACACAAGCGTCGAATGCTTGGTTAGAAGCACTGAAAACGAGCCCATTCGAAGATGAGGTAAATTTTGAAGCGGCGTTGTTGGATGAGGAGGTTAGAACTCAACTTCAAAGCCTGAAGAAGTCTTTAGACGAAGCGATTGTCAGTGCACAAGCAAGGTTGAATACCGCCAAAGCGACGCAAGTGGAACTACAAAACCACGTAAATGCGAAAGCATGGCAAGAGCAAGACCAACAGCAAGTTGAAGAAGCAACTACTGAATGCCAAAACGCACAACAAAGCCATGCGACAAAGATCGGCGCAATTTCTGCCAATCTTGAAACGGATAGCCAGAACCGCAGTAATCAGCAAGATCTGTTCAAGCAGATCGACGAACAGCAGGTCGAGTTTGATGATATCTCACGTCTGAACTCACTTATCGGTTCTAAGAACGGCGATAAATTTCGTAAGTTTGCCCAAGGTTTAACTCTGGAAAACTTGGTGTATTTGGCGAACAAGCAGCTACAGCGTTTACATGGTCGTTATGAGCTAAAACGTAAAGCCGATGATGGCTTAGAACTTCAAGTGCTCGACACATGGCAGGGCGATGTGATGCGTGATACCAAGACGTTATCCGGTGGCGAAAGCTTCTTGGTGAGCTTGGCGTTGGCATTAGCGCTTTCTGATCTTGTGAGCTACAAAACCAGTATTGATTCTCTGTTCTTGGATGAAGGTTTCGGCACGCTGGATAGCGACACATTGGACATTGCCCTAAACGCGCTCGATAACCTGAATGCGTCAGGCAAGATGATTGGCGTCATCAGTCACGTTGAAGCACTGAAAGAGCGAGTGCCTGTTCAGCTTAAAGTAACAAAACACTCTGGCTTAGGTGTCAGTGAGATGGAGAAGCAGTATAAGGTTGTGACTTAGATTTAGCTGTATTCATTATCGTCATTCCCTAAAGTGAGGTACGAACCCAATAGGGAATCTAGCTTTGCCATTGATACAGCAGATCCCCGACTCAGTCGTCCCTCCTTCTCGAGGATGACGAAGTCGGGAGTTGCCATAAATCACTTCGCCATCACTCCTTAAAGTCAGGAACGAGCGTAATAGGGAATCTCTCTTCAACGAATAGGTTAATGGATTCATCGACAAGGAAGCGGTCATGCACAAGAAACAACTTCTACCCACCAAGACATGTCCCGTTTGCCTCAAACCATTCTCATGGCGTAAAAAGTGGCAACGCTGTTGGGAAGAGGTGATTTATTGCTCTGAACGTTGTCGTCGCCATAAGACAAAACCCACATAATCTCCCTTCATTTAAGAATCTATTGAGAATAACCACTCATTTAACGAGTTAATATTTTATCTGTCAGGTAACTCATGTATAAAGACGACATGAAGATACCTAAAAGAATACAGCCTTTAGTTGACGATGGTTTAGTCGACGAGGTGAAAAGCCAACTCATGAGTGGCAAAGAAGCGTCAGTGTACATAGTACGCTGTGGTGATACGATCCGTTGTGCCAAGGTGTACAAGGAAATAAGCCAACGTAGCTTTAAAAAAGCAACGGCATATCGAGAAGGGCGAAAAGTCCGCAATAGCCGCCGCGCTAGAGCGATGGAAAAAGGCTCTGGTTTCGGTCGCGAGCAACAAGAAAAGGTTTGGCAAAGTGCTGAAGTGGATGCCTTATATAAATTGGCAGAAGCGGGCGTACGTGTGCCTGTCCCTTACGGTTGTTTTGATGGCGTGCTGCTTATGGAACTGGTCACTGACGATGATGGTTATGTTGCACCACGTTTGAACGATGTCGTCATGTCAGCAGAGCAGGCGATCGAAGACCACGCTGTGATGATGACTTACGTAGTTAAAATGTTGTGTGTCGGTTTGATCCATGGTGACTTGTCTGAGTTCAACGTATTGGTGGATGAATATGGCCCGGTGATTATCGATTTACCACAAGCGGTTGATGCTTCTGCGAACAACAACGCTGAGTGGATGCTGGCTCGTGACATCAATAACATCCGTGACTACTACGCTCAGTTTGCTCCTGAATTGGCGAAAACCGAGTATGCCAAGGAAATGTGGGCGCTGTACGAGAAAGGCGACTTGAAGCCAGACAGCAAACTGACGGGTGAGTTTACGGAAACCGACGACTTGGCTGATATCGAAGCCATCATGCAAGAGATAGACGCTGCGCGAATTGAAGAACAACATCGACGCGAGCGAGCGAAAGAAGAGAAAGAAGGTGTTGACGATACTAAGTTCAATTGGGCTGAGTAATCGAGATGATCAGTTTTGGTCTTTAGCTAGATATCAACCAAACGCCTTTTAAAACAGAGGCGTTCTTTCTAAATAAAAACCCAATGGAGCCTCAACTCTGTTGGGTTTTCTTTTTTTCACTAATGAAAGACGGCCACTCGTATTAACTACCAATTTAACTGCTCGCCATCGTAAGCGTGGAAGTGCCCACTTTTGTCCGGTGTCGCAGTGCGAATGATATCGACTAATTGATGGGCGACATAGCTAGACTCAAACAACTTGCCTTCAGGAACATTGGTCTGGAAAGGCTTCGACAGAGCCGTATCTGTTGTGCCCGGGTGCAGAGCCAACACGGTGCCTTTCTTAATGGTTCGTTGCCATTCGATCGACATGGTTTTGATGAACATGTTGAGGGCTGCTTTCGATGAACGATAGCTATACCAGCCGCCTAATCTGTTGTCTGAAATGCTACCTACCTTTGCGGATACCACAGCAAATTTTGGATTGTCACTCGTTCTAAGTATCGGCGTGAAGTGCTTTGCCAATAACAAGCTGGGTAGAGTATTTACAGAGATGTTTTTCAGAAAAAATTCAGGGTCGATGGACGACAAGTTCTTTTCCGGTCCAAGATCTGGAGTGTGGAGCATACCCACGCAGTTGATCAGCCAATCAAGTTGTTCAAACTCAGAACTCAAGCGCTTAATATCAGCTTCGTCGGTGGCATCGACTTTGTGCCAGCTCAAGCGATTGTTTTCTAGTTCCGGCTGTTGAGAGTGGTAAGTCGCGTCTACATGCACATCAAGAAAATCAAACCGAGAGAGCTCAGATAATAGGTGTTTAACCACAGCGAAACCAATACCGCCGCTCCCACCGACCACCAATATGTGTAATCTGAGTTGCTCCACCATTATAAGTTCTCCAAGTTTGTGATTCGTTGTTCAGCGGTATCGAGAATCGCTTGTTGTGACTGCTCGTCCATGTTGTCCCAAGAGCGATATAACATGCCCATGCGTGGGTTGCGGTTTAACGCATCGCGGTGCTGGTTCATAAAGCGCCAATACAAGCTATTGAAAGGGCAAGATTGTTCGCCGCTGCGTTCTTTTATCTTGTAGTGACAACCTTTGCAGTAGTCGCTCATGCGGTTGATATAGGAACCGCTGGCAGAGTATGGTTTGGTTCCGACGATCCCGCCATCCGCAAACAGTGCCATACCTCGCGTATTTGGCATTTCAACCCACTCAATTGCGTCGACGTAAATACCAAGGTACCAACTGTCGACTTGGTCAGGTTTTATGCCTGTGATTAAACAGAAGTTGCCAGTGATCATTAACCTTTGGATGTGGTGCGCGTAAGCAAACTCAAGAGACTGGTCAATCGCATGCTTCATGCAGTTCATCTTGGTTTGTCCGTCCCAAAAGTAATGGGGCAGGTTATTGTTTGCTGAGTAATGGTTTTTGCTGGCGTAAGCAGGCATATTCGCCCAATAGACGGCGCGTATGTACTCACGCCACCCCAGTATTTGGCGTACAAACCCTTCGACTTGTGCAATGTCGATAGTGGGTGTGTTTATCTTAGAAGAGGCTTGATAAGCCGACAGCGCAGCATCAATCACTTCTTGGGGGCTTAGCAGTTTACTGTTCACCGAAAAGGAGAGGCGGCTATGATACAAGCTCCATTTTGAATCGTGTTCTGTCGTCATCGCATCTTGAAACTGCCCAAATAACGGTAAGCAGACTTGGCAGAAATGAGCGAGCAGAGACAAGCTTTGTGCGCGGTTAACTGGCCATAATAATTGGTCGCCAACTTCACCAATGGTTTGAACTTGATGACGCTCGATGCGTTCTAAAATCGCGGAAATGTCGTTGGCAAACATCAGAGGTTGAGGCAGGCTTTCAATGTCTTGTTTCTTGAGTTTCTTTCGATTGCTCGCATCGTAATTCCATTTTCCACCAACGGGCTTTCCGTCTTCTAGCAAAATGTCGAAGCGCTTTCTCATTCGGCGATAGAAATGTTCCATCATGATGTGTTTGTTTTTCGGAAACTGTTGTTCTATCTCTTCGAATGGAAAGAGGAAGTGTTCCGTATCACAACAACCTTTGGTCGCATTAGTGAGCTTTAGCTTGTTCATCTGCTCTAAAAGGCGATATTCATCTGGCCTTTGATATTCGAATTTCTCAGCGCCGAATTCGTGGACATAGTGCTGCAATAGCGCATCGAGATTTTCAAATTGAGTCGTGTCATCAAGAGTTAAGTGGAGTACCTGATGACCTTGTTGTTTGAGTTCATCGGCAAAATAGCCCATTGCCAAGAAAAAAGCGGCCACCTTTTGGATGTGCGATGCAACGTAGTCAGTCTCTTGCTTGAGTTCAGCGATGATGTAAATGACCTCGTCATCAACCTGTTGAAACCAAGAGTGTTGGATATTGAGTTGGTCACCTAAGACAAGGCGCACGGTTTTGAAATTCATAACACATCCTGATTGTTGGTTAAGACAAGTTCTTTGCTGCTCGCATTCCACTTATTGATAAATATATGGTCTGGATCATACATATCGGTCTGCCTAGCCAAGTCGAAATGGTGTGATTTGGGTTGTGCTTGGTTGGCATTCTTTTGTTTGTTGGTTTGGGTGTTTACCTGAGAGTTCAGGGCTCCGGCTATGTAAGCCCAATTGCCCCAGTTTGATGCCACGTCATAGTCGATAAGTTGGCTCTCAAAATAGGCTGCGCCGTGACGCCAATCGATCCCTAGTTCATAGGTCAAACAGCTTGCGGCTAACTGCCTTCCGCGATTGGACATGTAGCCAGTCGCGTTAAGCTGGCGCATGCATGCATCGACAATCGGGTAGTTGGTGTTACCGCTCTTCCACTTGGAAAAATTAAGGCTTGCTGAATGAGTGCTATTTTCTGTTGTAACGGGGTTTGTGGATGAGCCTGTAAATAACGATCCCTTCAACGACATGCTCTTCCAATAAAAATACTCTCGCCACAACAGCTCGAAATAGATCCAGTAGGTTGAGTCATTGGAACCGTGATGAGACTCAAAGCGCGTTAGGTGTCGGCAGATTGTTTTTGGTGAAATGCAACCTAAAGCGAGCCACGGTGAAAACTTGGTCGAGTTCTCGATGCCGTCAAATGCGTTTCGAGTCTGCTTGTAGTTAAGGGCGTAATCATGTGAGAAGTAGTTATCTAAATGCGCTAGTCCTGCGTCTTCGCCACCCAAGTAATCGTTTGTTACTGCTCTTTCTACATTTGGAGAACTGAATATTGGGATAGCCGTTGTTTGTGCTGGTGTCAATGTTGGTGTCACTGGCGGTGGAAGGTGTGCAATACCCGTCTCACCGCCATTAACGTCCAAGTGTTCGACTAGCTTTCTAAATTTGGTAAACGAGCTCGGGACTTTTGATAATTCAAACGGCATCTCATGTGAGTCAAACAAGGTCGAGTGGTGTGGCAAACATGTTATTAAGTCAGGGTGACGACTTTGTATTGATCGAATCAATAGTCGCTCATCGTAACCGCAATGTGCATTGGCGAAAAAATGGGTGACGTGTTGTGTAGCAATGATTTGGCTGAGTGTTTGCTCAGCTGCGTCTGGTTCTAAATGATTACTGTGAATCACGACAAGTTGCTGACCAAACTTAACTAAATTCGATTCTAGGTGAGTTATCGATTGTGAAACAAAGGTCTGGCGATGCGCGCCATAACTTTGTTCTTTCGCGAAATCAGCAGAGAAACGAACCAAAGTGGGTTCGACAATCACAAAAATGAGTTTATCGACGCTCTGCGCAGCGCAATGGAGCAATTGATTGTCGTTGATTCTTAAGTCGTTTGTAAAAAGATAGAGACCAATCTTTTTCATTACTTACACTCGTAATTTTTTAATTATTAGACGCTTACGAGTTGATAAGCCGACAAGATCACAAATGAAATTAGCAAGTGGGTGATAGTTGGATTGGGGTAAATAAGAGGGGATGTAAGCCAACCAATAATACCGATAGAGGCTGGCAATGCAGGAAGTTTTAAAGTTCGAACGGTAGTATCTAATCCATTGGAACGATTAGAATGTCCACTGGAGATGTGTCGATGATCTGTTTCGAATGGGAAATAATTTTATGCCAAAAATCATGGTGATGACCACATAGCAGTAGGTCAACGCCATTTACCTCGATGGTATTTTTGAGCTTGTCATTCAAATCTCCCGTTCCCACGAATATGTGCTTGATTGGGTGTTTAGCGTAGGCCTCAAACTCTTTCAAATGTTTAACGGAATCTTCATTGATGGGTAGATCGCCTTCATTTCCCTGAATATCAACGAGTTCAGGGTAAATCTCTCCATGCGTGCCGTCGATATAAACAAACGAAATGCCAGCCTCTAGTTTGTTTGCGAAGAAGGTCGCTCGATCAATCAGAATCTTAGTGTCGTCGGACATTTCAACAGCGACCAGAATATGTCGGTATTCCATAATTAAAGCCTCGTGTTATCAGTTATATAACAAGCATAGTTTTTGTTAGCACAAATGATATCGAAGAGATCTCATATTGCATAAAATCATCATTCAATGTTCTTCTAAGCACTATCGTATTTATATCGCTTTGATTGATAAGAAATTTACAAAAGGTTGTTATAGTGGTTGAAGCGCTAGCTTATTCTGTTAGATAGGCTTTACGGTTTAATGCGCCAATAACGAAGAGGCATCAATGACAGCACTACTCACCATTCCCACTAGGACGTTAGGTTTCGACTACGATATTGAGATCCGAGATTGGTCACAAAAGCTCGTGGGCTTTCATGTGTTTGAAGATGGTCGACGCCCGCTCGATGGTGGTATTGGTTTAAGTCTCAACCTCGTTGAACAATTTGATGTAAATGGTCGTTGGTTAGATTCGTTACCTGCTCGTTATCGTGAAATCACTGATGATTTTCCCGAGTATCAATATCAAATGCTTTGGTTAGCTGCGAACACTTATGAGGCGGCTCAACTGCTCGAATTACGACCGGTTATCTTGGCGTTAATCTGCATGAAACACAGTGTCGATAACAAGAAAGCATTGGAACTGAGTCGCCTAGGACAAAAGAGAATCTTAGCCAAATTGGGCTTAGACAGTAGTAAAGCGACCCTTAAATTTATCGATAAGCTAGAGCTGCATTACGACATCGGTGATGAGCTTGACCACATTGTTCGCATTCTCGAGCCGCTGCAAAGACGTGTGCTCAAATTCAAACATTACTCTAAAGTAGGCTACACAGCGCTGCGTTTGGATCAGGTTCATCCGTTTTTAACCGGCAGTCGATTAGGTATTGCAATGATTGAAGAGGGAAGGCTCAATGCGCCTTCAAAGATGGCCATGTTCCAAGACGCGATTTTACTGGGTCAAGATTTGGAGATGGACGATCCATTGCGTACCATCACCAGTCAAAATTCCTTTGCTATGTTTGAGCAACTGCATGATAGATGGACAGAACAGCGTCAGTTACGCCGTCTAGAAGGGAATCGCCCTGTGGACATGGACATCCCTTATCCAATTCCTTTACTCGGTAATGACAATATTCATCCGCTTACTGATTATTACGACCTTGAAAAAGAAGGCATGGAACAAAAACATTGTATTGGCGTTTATCACAATCGAATCATGAGCGACCGCTATGTGGTATTTCGAATGCTTAAGCCTCAGCGCTTAACCATTGGCCTACGTCGTGTTACAAGCAAAGCCTTTCCGTTTGAAATTGACCAGATTTGTGGGAAACGAAATGCACCGCCATCGGAGTCGGCTCGCCAAGTCATCCATGACTGGTTAGAAGCGAGTAAGCAAAAGTATCCGAAGCAATAGCTGTGACGTAGAAGGAATAACAGAATGTTTCAACAAGGTGATTTATGCCCGCATTGTGGTTTGATTATTGTGATGCCTACCGATCTACAAGGTGAATGCCTAGGATGCGGCGAAGAAATCAATCAAGACCCAGCAGGCGATTACGACGAAGAAGAGTAGCTTTACCTACACTTAAATTAAAAAAGGCTAGGATAGCCGAATCACACCCTTTCAAAGGACGGAAAAAATGCAGAAAGTAATCTTTAGAAATTGCGATGAAAGTTCACCTTGTTGGAGTGAATTAGAAGGCTTATTTCAAAGCGAATGGTCTGATTTCAAGTTTAAAGATACGTATAAAGACAGCGTACAACTACCCCAAGTAATAACAGTACTTCGCGAGAATGTGGTCATTGGTGGCTTGGCATATTCCCATTTTCAGGAACCTCATCAAGTGCGGGATGTGGTGTGGATCAACGCCGTGTTTGTTGACCCTGTATGGCGCGGCCAAGGTATTGCGAGTGAATTGATTAAACGAGCTGTTGAACAAATGCCAGACTATTATCAATCCCAACCCTCGAAAGATTCAACGTCTAAGTTGTACGCCTACACCAATATTGCATCTTTGTACCTTTCTCTTGGTTGGTCAATCGTCGAGATTGAAACCGAACCCAATCATCACGTCGTGAGCGTTTCGTTTTAGGCTGAATATTCGGAAACAGCCTAACAGCCACGAAACTCTCTGCCTTCCTCATCTATCGATTTATGAGCACATTTTATAATTGCTTAAACTTCGTTGCGACAAGATCTTGAATCAACGTCAGATTACCTTCTCTAAATTAAGCTTCTAACTCTCTAAAATATAGGGATAAATTAGTACGACATTCAGTTTAATCTAAATGAAAATCGTTTGCGTTAGCGTTTTTGCAAGTGTATAAAAGCGTGTCTGTTAATGATTTTATGAATATGTTCGTATTTCATTAATTCTTTAGTGAATGATGTGTTTTAAGGTTGAAGATATGCTCGAAGCAAAGGGACTCGGTTTTAGCGTAGGGGATAAGCAATTGCTCAAGACATTTGATGTGTCGTTTGAGCAAGGAAAAATTTACGCTTTGGTTGGGCATAACGGCTCGGGGAAATCGACCTTATTAAAGTTGCTAGCGAAGCAACAGCACGCCACTTCAGGCGATATTTTCCTGAAAGATAAAGCGGTCGCTAAATGGTCTGATAAGGACTTCGCACAGCAAATTGCTTACTTACCTCAACATTTACCTGCAACCGACAGTTTATCCGGCAAAGACCTGGTGAGCTTTGGTCGCTACCCTTGGCACGGCTTATTAGGTCGACTTTCAAGTAAAGATAAGCAATACGTTGAAGAGGCGATGCAACTTACCGACACAACGCAATACGCTGATCGTTTGGTGGATACCTTATCGGGTGGTGAACGCCAGCGTGTGTGGCTTGCGATGCTGTTGGCTCAACGCACCAAATACCTTTTGTTGGATGAGCCTTTAGCAGCGCTCGATATTGGTCATCAGATTGAAATGCTGACATTGATTAAGCGCCTGAGTGAAACCTTAGAGATTGGCGTGATCATTGTTATTCACGACATCAACATGGCTGCACGTTTCTGCGATCATATTATTGCCTTACATAGTGGCGAGCTATTAGTTGAAGGCGAGGTTGATGAGGTGTTCAAAGAGTCGATATTGAAAGATATCTATGGTGTGCCTATGCACATTACTC
Source organism: Vibrio sp. 10N.239.312.C11 (assembly GCF_041466065.1). Classification (NCBI taxonomy): domain Bacteria; kingdom Pseudomonadati; phylum Pseudomonadota; class Gammaproteobacteria; order Vibrionales; family Vibrionaceae; genus Vibrio; species Vibrio sp. 10N.239.312.C11. Next base: position 15,722 of record NZ_JBFSRZ010000042.1, on the reverse strand, counting down.
AACACTCTGCGGGCTACCCAGTCGCGATGCCCGGTGATTTGGAGCCAGCATGATGTTCAAACAGTGTTTCCAATCAATATTACATCGCTCGCACGTCACACGTACTCTTATCTCAAGTGTTGTTATCTCTAGCTTACTGGTGTTTTCTCCATTTTCGTCAGCCAATCAAGATACGTCTGAGATGAATGATGACGATCGACCTCGATTGGTTTCTATCGATTGGACTCACACTGAAACGCTTTTGGCGTTGGGCGTTACTCCTATTGCGGTAGCGCAAATTCCCGATTACAACTCGTGGGTAAAGTCTCCTCACATCCCGTCAACTGTTGCGGATGTCGGCTTACGAACACAGCCAAACCTCGAACGCATTCATGAGCTCAAACCGGACAAGATATTACTCTCTCCAATGTTTTCAACGTTGGAGACTCAACTTAGCAAAATTGCCCCTGTCACGACCATTGGTTTGTACCGAAGTGGTGATGTTGATTGGTCAGCGCTAGAAACGGTTACTCGAAAGTTAGCAAAGGTCTCTGAAAAACAATCTCAAGCTGAAGTTTTGATTCAGAAAGCGAATGCTGAAATGGGTCGTTTAGGTACTCAGCTACCAAACAATGTGCCTGCAATGTTGATGGTGCAATTCATGGACACTAATCACGTTCGCGTTTTTGGGGATAACAGCCTATACAAAGCTTCAGCAAACAAGATTGGCCTTGAATCAGCATGGAAGGCGCAAACCAACGCTTGGGGTTACAGCTTGGTTGGTGTCGATCAGCTTATTGGCGTTAAAGGTCAAATCGTGATTATTTCGCCAATGCCAGCAGGGACTGAAGAGAGCCTTAAAGCAAATCAGTTTTGGCAATACATTGTGAAAGAGTCGGGCTACCCCGCGTTACAGGTTCCAGCGGTGTGGAGCTTCGGTGCGATACCTTCTGCAACAAGGTTTGCGCGCTTCATTGTCTCTGAATTGAACCAAGGAGAAGTGCTATGAGAGCTCTCTCGTTAGGTGTTTTGACTCTTTTAATGGTTTCTACATTGGTGTTAATAGAGCAACACTTATCTGTCTCTCATTTCGGATTGAGCCGACTTTCTAGCTTGTGGACCGCTGATTTCACTTCACCTGATTCAGTGAAACTGCATTTGGCTTGGTGGCCGAGGTTATTCACGACATTGTTATCTGGCGCAGCGTTGGCAGTGGCGGGTGTCTTGATGCAACAGGTGCTCAGAAACCCTTTGGCTTCACCGTCTACGTTAGGTGTCGCGAGTGGCTCAAGCTTTGCTCTGATGCTAGCGACGCTTTACGCACCATGGTTATTAGAGTGGTCTTATTCGCTAGTGGCGCTTGTTGGTGGCGTAACTACGATTGGTTTGGTGTTTGTTTTGTCTTGGCGACGTGCTTTATCTCCAACCGTCGTGATTGTCTCTGGCTTAGTCGTGAACCTCTATTTTGGCGCTGTGAGTACTGTCTTGTTAATGATGAACCAAGACAAACTGAATGGCTTAATGATTTGGGGCGCAGGTTCATTGGTTCAAACCGGGTGGGAAGATATTCAGTACTTGGCTCCACGCTTAGCGATTGCGACTCTCATGGCGTTTCTGTTCGTAAAACCACTGAGCTTGCTTCAGTTATCAGAACAGGGCGCTAAGAGCTTAGGTGTTTCGTTACCAAAATTAAGAGTCGCTTGTCTCGGTTTGGCGGTTTTGCTGACGGCTTGGGTTGTGAGTGCTGTTGGTGTTATTGGATTCGTTGGTTTAGCAGCTCCTGCGTTAGCACGCTTGATGGGTGTGCACCGTTTAGTGCCTAAGTTATTGGTATCTATGCTGTTAGGTGGCTTGTTGTTAAGCCTTACCGATCTGCTTATTCAACAGTTGCCGGGCATCATGTCTATGTTTGTCCCGACAGGGGCTGCAACGGCTGCGTTAGGTGCTCCACTGTTGTTGTGGTTGCTGCCCAAGTTGTCCATGAAAAGTCAGTCACAAACACAAACTGTATTAACGCGTCATAAGGAAGTAGCTTCTCGCTTAAACAAGCATTCAGTGGTATTGGCCAGCTTGTTTATTGCGATGTCGCTGGTCGTGTTTAGTTTGTTCTCTGTACAAACTGAAGGTTGGCGTTGGTTATTTCAAACTCAAGACTGGGCAATGCTCGAATGGCGTTTACCTCGATTAACGGCAGCGGCATTAGCGGGCAGCATGTTGGCAGTCGCTGGTACGATCGTTCAGCGTTTGAGTGGCAACCCAATGGCCAGCCCAGAAGTGATTGGTATCAGTTCTGGTACTGCATTAGGTTTGATCATCGCAATCTTTGCGGGCTTTGGAAGCAGCGTGGTTGGACTTTATGTCGGTGGCTTTATTGGCGCGGTCTGCACTTTGGGCATCATTGTCGTGCTTAATCAAAAGTCGGGCTTCCAACCGGAAAGAGTATTACTAACAGGCGTTGCGATAACGGCACTGATGAACGCTGTGCAAAGTTTTGTATTGGCAGGGGGCGACCCAAGAAGTTATCAAGTTCTGGCTTGGTTGGCAGGGTCAACGTATTACGTCACCGAGGCAACACTCGTTCCGTTACTGGTATCTTCAGTTGTATTTATCTCGTTAGGTTTCCTCTGTGCGCGATGGTTGGATGTGTTGCCATTAGGGCAGGCGAGTGCGCAATCTCTCGGTATCAATGTATCAAGATCTCGAATTCTATTGTTGGTGCTGGTGGCATGTTTAACCGTGAGCGCAACACTGGTGGTGGGTCCATTAAGCTTTATTGGTTTGATGGCTCCACATATGGCGAGACTGTTTGGTTATAGCCGTGCTAAAGAGCACCTGATCTGTTCTTCGTTAATTGGTATGGCACTGATGTTGTTCTCTGATTGGCTTGGTAGACAGTGGCTGTACCCGCAAGAGATCCCGGCAGGCTTGGTGGCTTCGATTATCGGTGGCATGTATCTGATGTGGGGTTTGAGAAAGCTATAGCTTAGTTACTTACAGCCATTAGCAATAGCTCATTAACGAGTATTAGCCGAATGAGTTTCTAGAGAATAGGCTCAAGAGTAAAACATAGTAATCAGGTTGCTGCGTTGGGTTTATACGGGATTATTTTACTCTTTTAGTGATAATAATAATCACAATAATAACTAGTTGGTTATTTCAACGAAGAAGTTGAACGTATTCTAAAAATGGATACCGGCAATCTTATTGAGTTGAGTAAAGGGAATTTGGCTCAAGCGCACCAAGCACTAGAAAGTGTTGTCGCTTGAGTTTTTAAGAGCCTAGTTAGGTTCAAGAACAAATGATTTAAAAGTAAAAATCATTTGTTCTTTTTTGCAATTGGTTCATAGCCGTATTGAAGGAGAAATATATGAATCGGCACTTTATGCGCACCCCAACAGCACTTGCGGTCGCTTTAGTTATATCGTCAGGATTGGTTCAGGCAAAAGAGGATGAAACCGTTGTTGTTATTGGACAGCAACTTGAAGACAGCTCAGTAGGTCCTGATTTTAGTTACGTAGGATCAAGCAGTCGAACAGCAACAAAAACAGATGTTGCGATAGGTGAGACACCACGTGCAATTTCGATTGTGACTCGCGAACAGATGGACGATCGAGCATCGATCAGTATTGCCGATGCATTACAGTACACGCCAAGTATTCAAGCGAACTACTTCGGTGAAGACAACAAGCAAGATTGGTTTGTTATCCGAGGCTTTAAGCAAGCTAACAGTGGCTTGTATCAAGACGGAACGCGTTTGTATTCATCTGGTTTTTACAGTTGGCAAATCGACCCGTTTGGCTTGGAGCGAGTAGAAATCTTGCGTGGTCCAGGATCAGCGCTATACGGCCAAACTCCTCCGGGTGGTGTTATTAACGTAATCAGTAAGCGTCCACAGTTTGATGGTGGCTCGGGTAAGTTTGCTATCGAATACGGTACTGATGATCGAAAGCAAATTAGCTTAGATGTGAACTCTGAAGTTAACGATAAAATGGCGTTTCGCCTGCAAGCGCTTGGTCGTAAAAATGGTAGCCGTGTCGATGGTGTAGAAGCTGAACGCATTTTTATCGCTCCTTCTCTGGCTTACAAATTTACAGACGACACAAAAATCACACTACTAACTAGCTACCAGAAAGATGATTCCGACCCGTACCTGCAGTTCCTACCAATGGAAGGAACGTTAACGTCCAATCCAAATGGCACTATTAGTGACAGCACAGCGTTAGGTAATACGGATTGGGAAACGTTTGAGCGTGAACAAATCTCAGTAGGTTACGAATTTGAACATCATTTCAATGATCGCACTTATTTCATGCAAAACACACGCTACAGCCAAATGGACATTAACTTACGTCAAATGTATTACTCGCAGTATGTTGGTGATACGGCTCTAGCACCTTACGATCCAACACGTTCTTCTATTATCCGCCAAGCATCAACTGAAGAAGGAACATCCGACGCATTTAACATCGATAATCGTTTGATCCATAAATTTACGACAGGTTCCGTCGAGCACACCTTGCTGACTGGTATTGATTACCAGATCATCGATATTGATAGTAAAGATTACGCTGCTGATCCAATCATTGGTGACGGAAACAGTCTTTTGCCTGTGCCGGGTGTAGGAAATATACCGAACCCAATCTTTAACGTGTTTGACCCGTCATACAGCACAAATGTAACTTTGTTGAATCCAACAACATTTGCGCCACTTGATGAATCAGATCGTCAAACCACTAAAACGAAAAATAATCAATTAGGCCTTTACTTACAAGACCAAATGATGATTGCGGATAAGTGGGCGGTACAAATCGGTGTTCGTTACGATGATTCCCAAAACAAGACACATAACACGACTACTGGTGCTAAAACGAAGGTCGATAACGAAGAGTGGACAACCAACTTCGGTGTTGCTTACCTGATGGATAGTGGTTTTACACCTTATGCGAGCTATGCTCAGTCGTTCAACCCAATCATTCAGCTTGATCAAAATGGTGACCCGGCGAAACCAGAACGTGGCGAGCAATACGAAGTGGGATTGAAATACCAACCGCGTAGTTTTGATGGCTACTTCAATATTGCCGCATTCGAAGTCTCGAAAGAAAACTTAGCGCGTCAAGTTGCAGGTCAACTAACACAAATTGGTGAAGTTCGTAACCGCGGCCTTGAGTTAGAAGCTGTCGCAAACGTAACCGAAGCATTAACCTTGATTGGTAACGTTTCATTCATCGATTCTGAAATAACTGAAGATGCGACAAGCAGCAATGTAGGCAATACGCCGTCACAAATTGCTGACCAATTGGCTTCAGCTTGGGCAAACTACCGTTTCCTAAATGGTCCACTAGATGGGTTAACTATTGGTGCGGGTGCTCGTTATGTTGGTGATTCTTACGCTGACAATACCGAGACAAACAAAGTGTCTTCTTACACGTTGTTTGACGCAACATTGAGCTACCGTATTGAAGATTATAAGTTCCAAGTTGCAGCGAAGAACTTAGCAGACAAAGAGTACGTTGCGACGTGTGATTACTACTGCTTTTACGGTGACCGCCGTAACGTAATTGCGAGCGTAACTTATGACTGGTAACGTAACTTTATAATCATTGATTACTCGTTTATGAGCACTCAGTCCAACGGGCTGGGTGCTTTTATTTTATATTAGGGTAATCATTCTTAACTTCGTTAGAAATGTTGAAATCTGTGAAAGTTTTGTGTTGAAACGCTGCAACGACCGCTGCTAAATCAAACAACTAGGCGCTGATTAAAACGATCTCTACGATTTATTGCACCAGTTGTTGAGCACCAAGCCTATATTGACTAGAATGACGCACTTTTTTTATTTACGTACATACAGGTAATGAACATGAGCGATACTAATTCAAGACCAGCTTTACCAGATCATCTTGCAGGTAACCCACGCAGCCCACACCACGTGGCTGAGTGTTTCGAATACCCAATCGGCATTCGTCTAAATGGTAAAGAGCGTACTGATGTTGAAGAATACTGCATCAGCGAAGGTTGGGTTAAGATCCCTTCTCCTAAAGCGCTAGACCGTTTTGGTCAGCCAATGCTTATTACTCTAAAAGGCACAGTAGAAGCTTTCTACATCGAAGATTAATCATTTCGTGTAACTCGATAATGTCGAGTACAAAACGCTGTTATATAGAAGGGTCTAGAGAAATCTAGGCCCTTTTTGTTTGCGTATGCTTCCTTAAGTCGACTTTACCATGCGATACCTGCACCAATCGAAAACTCGACGTCTTCACCTTCTGCTTTATCAAAACCTGCGGTTACAACAAAGCCACTGTCCATAATATAGGTTGCATCTAAGCCACCGACTTGTTTGGTTGAGCTATCAGAGAACTCGCGGCTATCTAAAGTGACGTCCGTGTGGGTACGCTTGATCCCGTAACCTGGGGTGATGTACAAGTTTTCGGTGATACCAATAGGGGCGTGAAACTGATATTCGTTGTCGCGTTGTTTGTATTCGTATGATTCTTCATCTCGTTATAAGCCGAGCGAGTAAACTCGATGCCATAACCGATGCTTCCCGGACCACGATATTTGATGTAAGAAGCAGACCAATCTCTCCACCCTCGTTCAGCTGATAGGCCAAATGTTATCGCAGTTTCTTCTTGGTTTTGTTCATTGGCTTGTGCGTTAGACATAGTGAACAGCAAGACAGCGGCTAATGTCAGAAGGGGGAACTTTTTGATGGTCATTGGATCTCTCGCTTATGTATACAAAATATCGGCGAATTCAAAGTACTGAATGCCAGTAAATTAGTAACCTAGTCCGGATCTTCCTTGAGCTTTTTAGTTATGTATTCTTGGTTGATGCTTGATCGGCATCCTCTTGGATTTGAGGATGCCTTTTTGATATGGGATTGGTGATAAGTATTACTTCAAAGTACGTAGCTTATTAACCTGCATTTTTGCTCGCACTTTGGTGGCTTGTGCTTGCGACGGCAAGTTGTCTTTAACCTTGTTTTTAATGTCTGCGACAGGGATGAAGTTCCACTGACCATCGTGATACTTAACCACAAATGTTTCACGGTTCATTTCTTCACGGAACACCCAAACACCATCGTCGAGACGCTTAAAGTCACCAACTACATTGCCGTTCGTACCTCGAATAGTCCAAAAGGTATGTTCAGTATCAAGATAAGACTTCTGCTCACCTGAGATCATCTTGTCTCCAGAGCTAACCTTGACATAGTTATCACGAATGATGATTTCACCAACACGTTTATCATCTACGTAGATGCTGTATAGCGTTTCGTGATCATCAGAACGTTGTTTTACGGCGCTTATATGAGCTTCAGTGTCTTTATTAAAAAATGATACATCACCGATATCTGGGATGTAGACGAAGCCTAGATCAGCTTGTTCAATGGTATCAGCAATGTTTTTTGAATCATCTTTGCCATATCCAGGGTCGATATTATCAAACCCATTGTCGACATCACTATCAGAGTCGCCGTTTCCAAAACCTGGGTCAATGTTTTCGAAACCATAGTCACCATCAAATTGAGGTTGTGCCGGTTCAGACCACTGCCAGATGAACAACCTGCTAAAACAGCAGTAAGAACGAGTGCGATAAGTGATTTGTTCATGATATTTCCTATCGTTATTTAATTTCGTAAAGGCAATGTGTGGCTAACCAATCCCACTAGTCGCTGGCCTAACGTACTTAACGCTGTAGGGCTGCTGCATTGCTTGAGGTTGTACGATACGTAAACATCGATGTTGGATAAATAAACTGAACAATAGATTTAATATCACGGTTGGTTATGTGTTGTGACTTCGAAAGAATGCTGGTGGGTATGGATAGTGGGCGAAAACTGAGCGTGTAATCGTCTTGCAATGTGGACTTGAGTGGCTTCAATAGTTCATTAACTGGACAACGTCATACTAATAAACAACAGAGGCTGGTATATCCTGCTTCTGTTTTATTTGGTATCTATTCACAAACATTCCCATGCATATTCTTCTTTCTCAGCCCACATTTTGATATTCACTCGGTTTACAGCAATAACCTGGCTTGATAGGTTACTCCCAATGCAGCCAGATGCTTAATCTATGAGTATTTATCGGCTCAACCTAATATTGAATTTGGAAAGATCATGGAAGAAAGAAGCAAAGCTTATCTCGATAGCTACCTCAACACATTGCCAGCAGAGGTTGCCTCGCAATACACCTCCTTTAGTGCCGACTATTACTGTGCTGATGAATACAACGCCAACCTCTGCGCGCAGTTGATTCTCAAGGGTGAAAAACAGGCGTCCTGCGGCCTTGAATACTGGTATACCCATGAAGGCGAGACGAGACCAGTAGTTGGTCACTTGCAAGTTGTCACCGATTGGGATGGCAAGCCCGTCTGCATTGTAGAGATTACCTCGGTGTCGTCGTGCAAATACAACGAAGTGACCGCTGAGTTTGCTGCTGCCGAAGGCGAGGGCGATAAAACACTCGAATGGTGGCGAGAAGCTCACTGGAACTTCTTCTCTCGCGAATGTGAAGAACTCAATATAAACCCAAGTGAAGACATGATGTTGGTACTTGAGCGTTTCAAAGTGGTTCATCAATAGTGAAGTCCCAGCGAGTGATGTGTTGATTCGTTAGGCATGGCACTTAGGCTACTTTTGACTAACGCCAGAAGATTAACATTCACAAGGATAGTGATGTGAAAATAGCGATATTGGATGACTACCAGAACGTCGTTAAAGACCTCGATTGCTTCAACAAACTCGAACAACACGATGTCACGGTATTTACCCAGACTTATTCAGAGCAAGAGCTCGCCATTAAGTTAGTCTCGTTTGAAGCAATTGTGCTCATTCGTGAAAGAACCGAGATCACCGAATCTTTGTTATCGCAGCTCCCAAACCTCAAGCTGATTAGCCAGACGGGCAAAGTAAGTAACCATATCGACCCGCAAATGTGCGAACGATTTGGTGTTACCGTGTTAGAAGGCCGAGGCTCGCCAGTCGCACCCTCTGAATTATGCTGGGCGTTGATTATGGCTGCATCGCGCCACATTCTTACTTACGCGTCAAACCTTAAGCAAAACCAGTGGCAAGATTCAGGCTCGTTAGGGTTAGGTCGAACTTTGAAGGGCTTGAAGCTTGGTATTTGGGGTTACGGAAAAATCGGAAAATGCATTGCACAATATGCCCAAGTATTTGGGATGTCTGTCGTAGTGTGGGGCAGCCAAGCTTCACGTGATCAAGCACAAGCGGATGGATTAGAAGCAGCAACAACCAAACAAGACTTCTTCCGAGAAGTTGATGTGCTTTCTTTGCATTTGCGTTTGAATGATGTGACCAGAGGATGTGTTACGGCACACGACCTCAGCTTGATGAAGCCGAACTCACTGCTTGTGAACATCAGCCGCGCGGAGTTAGTCGAACCGATGGCTCTGTATCATGAACTACGCGAGGTACCGACCAAAACAGCCGCTATTGATGTGTTTGATTGTGAGCCCGTAACAACAGACACCGAACCGCTACTGTCCTTAACAAACGTCACAGCGACTCCACATTTGGGCTATGTTGAACAAAATAGCTACGAACTCTACTTCGATATCGCTTTCGACAACATTCTGTCCTATCAAAGAGATGGCCTATAAAGGTGCGATGACTAATGCAGGAGGCAAGATGACAAAGCTAATCGAATTAACAGAAATAGTCTTATTCGACTGGGGCAATACGCTGATGGTCGATTTCCCAGACGCACAAGGGAAGATGTGTGACTGGGAAACCGTACAAGAAGTGAGTGGTGCTCGCGCATTACTTGCTGATCTATCGAAAACTCAACAAGTTTATGTTGCCACCAACGCTGGTGATTCCAGTAAAGACGACATCATTCGAGCCTTTGAGCGTGTTGGCCTTTCTCAATATATATTGGGTTACTTTTGTAAGGCGAGCATTGGCTTTTCTAAGTTCGATTCGGGCTTTTATCCTGCCATCATTTCCAAACTCGGTGTAGCACCACAAGATATCACCATGGTGGGTGACACCTTAGACAAAGACATTTACCCAGCACTTGAAGCGGGTTTGAAAGCGGTGTGGTTGAACACGGAGGGCGCTGATCTTAAGTCAGGGCATCCGAATGTCATGCAAGTTCAATCCCTAAGCGAACTGTTGGAGAAGTACCATGGATGATCACTCTGAGATCTGGCGTCAGTATTACCAAAAGGCACTAAGCAAACCTCATTTAAAGAGAACTGAGTACGCAATTAAACTGAATGAGTCAGGCTTAAATGTTGCGATTGATTGTGGTTGTGGAACAGGTAGTGACATCGCCTTTTTAGAACAGCAAGCGTATCAAGTGTATGGCTTCGACGTTAATCCTGATTCGATTGCACTATGTCGGGATCGTTTTGGTCGCAAATCTTTGGTCGAGATATCTGAAAGTGGATTTGAACACTATGATTACCCGAAATCTGGCGTAGTGATTGCCAATTCGAGTCTGTTTTTTGCTGAGCCAACCCGTTTTGACGAGGTTTGGCACAATATTGAAAACTGTCTTGAAGTGGGAGGCGTGTTCGCGGGCGATTTCATGGGCGTCGATGACAGTTGGGCACATGGCTATCGAACCCCAACAACGCCGTTAACAAAAGCCAAAGTACTTAGCTTATTCAACGACTTTGAGATAGTACGATTCCATGAGCGAGACGAACAAGCACTCACGTCGCTGGGTAGGATGAAGCATTGGCACACTTATTCGGTTGTTGCGATTAAGCGCTGTTAAAATATCAGTATTTAAAACTCGTTTGGATGCATGTCTGTTTTGACGCCAACCTCTCATCTCTTTGCTGTTTAATCTTCTAAGCTAACTCTAGTTTCTACTATGAGGGCTAGGTTATGAGTATCGAACGTCATGGAATATCGGTTGGCATTGAACGTGTTAGCGGTGAAACCATTGTTGTGTTTAAAGCGAAAGGCAAACTCACACACGATGACTATCAAGCGATGATGCCAATTCTAAATACCACGCTAGAAGAACTCGATTCATCTGAACTCAAGATGCTGGTCGACATCTCCACCTTAACGGGTTGGGAGTTGCGTGCTGCTTGGGATGATTTCAAACTTGGATTAGAGCTCAATTCTAAGATAGACAAAATCGCGATTTATGGTGATAAAAGCTGGCAAGAATTCGCTTCAAAAGTAGGGAGCTGGTTTGTGTCTGGTGAGATTAAGTCATTCGAAGACCATGACTCAGCGCTTAAGTGGCTAGTCGATTAGCGGTTTGATTATTACGAGTGATTAACGTGATGGTTGAGATGTTGTGGTTAACCGTCACGGTTCTATAGCTTATGATTGGCTATTTTAGTCGTAACGATACAAATATATTGTTTCAAAGCAACAGTTTACGTTTGTACTATGCGTTCTTTTTTTGAATAAATTAATATGAATAAAGTTGTTGTAGCTCTTATTGCTTTAGTTGCGTTGAATGCTTGTGTAACGCGAAAAATTCCTGTTATGAAAGAAGCCATGTCTGTCGGTCAGATATCTGAAATTGCTGTACATAACTTAAATTGTACAATGATCGATACTTATACACTTGAAGATTCCCATCCAAATAACGTGATTCCGGCTCTCAAAAACCAAGCATATATGTCCGGCGGAAATCGTTATCGAATAGCGGATGTGCTTGATACTCGCCGTGGACGACCAAGCAGTGTAGTTGCAGAATTTTATCTTTGTCCGACGACTTCATATCAAGTGAAGCCATCGGGAGTAGTTCAATTGTTGCCAGGCGCTCATGAAGTTAAGCCTATTGCTTTTGCTGAGATTGAAAACACAGTTTGTAACGTTATTGGCAGCCACGTAGTGCAAGAAACTAATCCTAAGTCAGTGTACACAGAGCTAGCCAATGAAGTATTTATGCGAGGTGGAAATCGCTACCATATTACGAATATTATAGCGACAGACGGGTCAAATCCGACTTCAATTTCCGCTGATGTCTACCGATGTAAGCATCGTTCAGTTGCATTTAACTAAGTTAGCGTTAAGCGACTAGTTGTGCCGTTTGGAATTCCACTTATAGCAACTTCAATCGGCACTTTTGTTTTCTTTGCTACTTGTTCACATTCGTTATTGTTTAACGGTTTAAAGTTCGTTAGTGTTCGGAAATAACAAATTGTTTAAATAACAAGGTCTAAGAACATGAATAAGGTAATTGATAAGCTGGCTTGGATATTCATCAAAGACGGCAAGTTGTTGATGGTGAGATCAAAAGGCAAAGAACTGTTCTACCTACCGGGTGGTAAGCGTGAAGCTGGCGAAAGTGACGAGCAAGCACTGGTTCGCGAAATAAAAGAAGAGATCTCCGTAGATTTAGTGCCTGATTCAATCAAATACGTTGAAACGTTTACAGGCCAAGCTGATGGCAAAGCGGAAGGCGTATCAGTGCAATTGACTTGTTACCTTGCTGATTATACTGGCGAACTGTCTCCAGATGCCGAAATCGAAGAGCTTAAGTTTGTTGATGGCAACGACAGAGCGGTATGTTCATTGGCAGCACTGGTTGCGCTTGATTGGTTAGAAGCGAACCAGTATTTGGCTTAAGGTTTTAGCGGCTATTGGCTAACGCTGAAGATTGATCTTCAAAAGATCATCGCTTACGAATAGCTTGAAGGGCGGCTGTCTTTCATCAACAGGTCGAGTTTCCTTTGAGCTTTCTTCGTGTCTTGTAAATCCACCACCTCAATCATTTCACACTCATCTCGTACCATCTCATTAATCAGGCTTGGATAGTGTCTGCAATCTTCTGGTCGGTCTAAGTAGATGCTGCATGTGTACTTGGCTTGAGCCTTGGTGTCTTTCGTCGGAACTAGCTCCAGAAAAGGGCAGCGAGTTAAACGTTCACCAGATTCAGGGTCGAACCAGATCTCGCTTCCTCGAACATACTCAAAGATGTCTGGGTTGAACAACTCCCACAAATCAATCTCTTCTTGCGTTGCGGCAAGGTCACCATCTCCGTATTTGATACAGCATTTTCCGCATTGATTACAATCTTTCATTATCGACTTCATAAGTTGGTGAGCTTTTATCATTTTACCACTGATAGGCGTGGCACGTTGATTTTGTTGTTCATGGTTAAGCCGTTACGGGGCGGGAACTTGGAATAGCGGTACTTAAAATCAATTTATCTATGAACCACCACTCCAATCCAAGATGTAAACAGTGATACAATTTGCGCCTCTCACGTTATTCAAGCAAAGGCATCAAAATGAGAACCGTATACACCACCGAAGGCAACATTAACGCAAAGAAACAAAAAGAGGCTTACCCAAAGCTCGCTTTATGTGACAAGTGCGTTGGTGACTATGTGGTTATCGAGCAAGGTGAACGAACTTACAAGCCTTGTGCTAAATGTGGTGCCGACGATTAATGCGCCTTGATAAATACCTATGTAAAAGCACTGACCTAACCAAGCCTGAAGCGATTGAACGCATCCACAATGGCGAGGTGAACGTAAACAGTGAAACAGTTACTGATGAGTCAGCCCAGGTTCATGAAAGCAACACCATCTTGTTAAATGGCACGCCGCTTAAGTTGCGTGAATTTCGTTACCTCCTAATGCACAAGCCTGCGGGTACTATCTGCTCTAATATCGATGAAGTTTATCCTTCATTGTTTAACTACATCGAGATAGAAAAAGCATCAGAACTGCACATCGCAGGGCGCTTAGATGCCGACACCACAGGTTTAGTCTTAATTACCGATGATGGGCGATGGTCATTCAACATCACGCTGCCAACCAAGTCATGTAAGAAGGTTTATCGCGTGACATTGTCACGAGGTATCAAAGAAGATGTCGCTGACAAGTTCAAAGCGGGCATTCAATTGCAGGGCGAGCAAAAACTGACGCGTCCGGCAGAGCTTGAAGTGATTACCAGTAAAGAAGTGCTGTTGACCATTACAGAAGGTAAGTTTCATCAAGTAAAACGAATGTTTGCTGCGGTAGGTAACCGAGTTGTTGGCCTTCACCGTGAGCAGATTGGTGATGTTCGTTTAGATGTTGAAGCAGGCCAGTGGCGTTATCTAACTAAAGCCGAAGTCGACTCATTTCAGCAAGACTCTGATTAAGAGCTCTGAATAAACGCCGTAACCACTTAAAGCGTTAAGCGTGTCAGGACCAGAATATCAGCACTATAAGGATCTAGGATGGAAAACCTCAAAGTCTCAGAAATTAAGTCTTTCGTGCCCGCGAAAGACTTCGATTTATCTAAGCGTTTTTACCAGTCAATCGGCTTCGAAGTGATGTCTGAATTTCACGATATCGCCTATCTACGACACGGAAGTTGCGCCTTCCTTTTGCAAAACTTTTATGAACCTGCGCACTGTCACAATTACATGATGCACTTGCTGGTTGAAGACGTAAAAAGTTGGTATCGACACATCCAGAACTCTAATGTAGTGTCGGAATTTGAAGTTACCGTTTCCGAGGTTGTTGAACAGCCTTGGGGAATGCTTGAGTTTTGTATCACTGACCCAAGTGGTGTGCTGTGGCGTGTGGCTGAAAACATCAGGTCGCGCTGATTCATCCAACTTGCATTGATAGTATGTCTAGGTTCACGGTGCTTTTCTGTCCTATTTGCTAGAGTGACAATTCAATGAGCATGGAGGTTTTATAATGGGAACTGTAATCGGTTTGGTGATTTTAGTTGCTATAGATTGGTATCTTGTTCGTAAAACAGGGCTTCATATTCATAACTGGATCTCTAAAAAGTATGCCGTGTATTTGTCGGAGAAGGGAAACAAAAAATAGCCTTTCTTATTAAGTCATCGGTATAAAAAGCGTTATCTGCTATTCATTTTACACACATTGCAAAGATTGGAGGATTCATGAAAGGTAAAGGAAAGTGCCTATGTGGCTCGGTTAAGTTGGAAGTAGAGTACGCCAGTAATGAATTGGGGGCTTGTCATTGTAGTATGTGTAGAAATTGGTCGGGCGGTCCGATGTTAGCCATTGATTGCGCTGATTCAGTTAAAATATCAGGTGAATCAAATGTAGTGAGATATAAGTCATCCGATTGGGCAGAAAGAGGTTTCTGCAGTAAATGTGGTACTCATTTGTTTTACTTTTTAGTGCCAAATAATCAGTATCACCTTCCTGTCGGATTATTGATGTCTGGGGATGACTACAAGCTAACTCATCAGATATTTATTGATGAAAAGCCCGAATACTACGAATTTAAAAATGAAACACAAAATATGACTGGTGCAGAAGTATTTGCCCACTTTGAAAGTGGAGAGTAGCACTTAGTTTTTGTTGGCTTAAGACTAATTCCCAACACTCGGTATTTTCAGTTGCGTCGAGTTTTGTGTTTGCAGTGTAATGGTTTCGGTTAGGTGTTGCTCACGCTTAACGTCCCAGCATCAACCCCCAATTTGAAGTGACTCGAAACTCGATTGTGTGAACTGCTAATAGTTGAATGGTTACTCTAAAGTACACTGAGTTTTCTAACGGCTCTTAGGGGGGCAGAAATGACAGATATGGCAATATCAAGCTACCTTGGCTGGTTGTTACTTCTTATAGGTTGTTATCCTTTCTGCCTTGTTGGTGTCAGTATGTTTTTCTATGATGCAGAGCGTAAACAAGCATTAAGGTGGTTGAACGGCGTTAGTTTTCTATTGGCTGTATTCCTTCTTTATATGCATATGCAAACAGAAGTTATCTATGTGATCTGCTCCAGTCAGACTGGACACTTAGCTAAGCGACATTTCGCTTTTC
>NZ_JBFSRZ010000041.1:0-44157 GCF_041466065.1 Vibrio sp. 10N.239.312.C11 | reverse complement strand
GGGATTATCTGCTAACTGCAAGATCGTTCAAGTCTTCTTAAACGATCGGCATTAACATCATTGAGTAGCCTTTCAATATCGATACCTCGTTGCTCTAACGTATTCAACAGCAGCGCGATATCTAATGTACCCAACTGATGCCGATGTCCGGTCGGCTTATACTCCGCGATAATCTCCAATAGTCTCTCCTTATATCGAGCCCATTCCCATAAACATGACTACTCAGCTTCAACAACACTACTGACAAAATCGTGATTGGTAACGCGCTCTTGTCCGAATATGACCTCCCAATTCTACGCTACTCATCGCACAATGGCTTTAGTTGTTAAAATAATGTGAACCATCGCAATGATAAAAACCAACCCAGCCCCACACAGTTTGATTGATTCTAATGGTCAGCCGATCATTGGACATTTCGATGACATCCCCAAACACCTGAACATCGAGAGCTTTGACTACCGAAACTCGATGGATTCAAAAGCAGCCCCTTGGCAGAAGCACTTCCACTACAAACAATTTCAATTTGTCAGCATCGTCACCGAAACGCACATTATCGGCGTGGCAATCGCGGATATTCGCTACTTAGGCTCGGCATTTTGTTATCTGTACGATATTGAAAACAACCATCTAGAAGAGTCATCTTGGTTGAGGCCATTAGGGTTTGATAAACAAGTTACCGCTTCGCCATTTGACGGCACGACAAACATTGCAGGCCAAAGCATCATCTTTAATATTGAAGGCGGACAATGGCAAGTTCGATTGAATACCATACTCATCAAGGCCGATATCGCTTTAGAGCCTGAAACCGACAGCTTGCCCATGGCGATGTGCAGCCCAACGGGTTATTCAGGTTGGACTTACACTCAAAAGCACAATGCTTTGCGCATCAGCGGTGAAATCCAAATCAAAGGAGAATCACTCGTTCTCCAACAAGCTCGTGCCGGTTATGACTTTTCAGCGGGTTACATGAGGCGTGAGACCAGTTGGCGCTGGGCAAGTATCAACACGCAATCCAATGGCACAGATATTGGCCTAAACCTCGCGGCGGGCGTGAATGAGACTGGAGGCTGCGAAAACGTGTTATGGGTCAATGGAACCAGACACTTGCTTAACCCGGTACAGTTTACGTTCAGTCGCCAAGACACGAACTTGCCTTGGCAGATAACATCACAAGATGAACGTATAAACCTGACCTTTACGCCCTTAAATAACCGCAGCGAAAAGCTCAATTTATGGCTGTTAAAGAGTAACTTTCGTCAGTTCATTGGTCACTTTTCTGGCTCGATTGAAGACAACAATGGAGTGACACATCAACTCGATGGTGTTCTTGGCCTAACAGAAGATCACTTTGCTCGCTGGTAACGTAATTCTGCTGATTGAATCTCAGGCGAGCAAGTCTAAGTAAACTTGATACTAAGAACGCGTATAGCGTCTCAACAAGGATAAAACATGAATATCGACGCATTAATCAATCACCCAGAATGGCTACTGCTGGTATTAGCGCCCTTATTCGTGGTGTGCATGTTGGCTGAGTATTTTATCGGTCAGAAGCAAGGTCGATTGCCAGATAATTCCAGCTATAAACTTTCAGAAGTGATGTGTAACTTCACGCTTGCGGGAATGCATCAACTCTCCGATTTGATCACCGGGTTATTGGTCGTGCAGTTGTATCTCTTGATGTTTGGTTGGCGTTTAATGGACATCGACATGGGCGTGCTGAGTTTCATTGTGTTGATGGTGTTGCAAGACTTTTGCTATTACTGGTTCCACAGAGCAAGCCATCGTGTTCGCTGGATGTGGGCCGCGCACGTCGCGCACCACAGTTCAGAACAGATGAACTTTAGCACAGCTTTCCGTCAGAGTTTGATGTATCCACTTGCTGGGATGTGGCTGTTCTGGGTGCCGCTCGTCATCATAGGTTTCGACCCTAAATGGGTGATCTTTGTGGTCCTTCTCAACCTAGGTTTACAGTTCTTTGTCCATACACAATGGATACGAAGCTTGGGGCCGCTTGAGTACATCTTTAATACCCCGTCGCATCATCGAGTACATCATGGTAAAAACCCGCAGTACATCGATAAGAACTACGCCGGTGTTTTAATCATTTGGGATAAATTGTTTGGTACGTTCGAGCCTGAAATTGAAACCGTGCGTTACGGCGTCACCAAACCCGTAAACAGTTTTAACCCTATAATCGTCACCTTTCAAGAATGGAAGGCTATATTCAAAGATTTGAGAAACCGAGAGCTAACCATGAAACAGAAAGTCCGGTTGATACTCTCGCCTCCGTCAGATTAAACGAGTAATAGATAGTAACAAACCGCCACAATGCGCTCCAAAGGCATACCCACGCGGCTCGGTTGAATAGTAAAGCACCGTTTTACGGCAATTTATTTGTGATCTGGGTTGCACGTGTACCGCATACTATCAGATACTGAACAAAACTAACCTTCAGCCACAGTAAATGTTCCACGCTTACTGTTCAGGAAATTCAATGAGTTCAGATAATCAGCCGACCTACTTCTTTTTCGATTACGAAACGTGGGGCGTTAGCCCAGCAAAAGACCGTCCGAGTCAGTTTGCGGGTGTTCGTACCGACCAAGATTTCAATGTTATTGGAGAGCCTCTGGTTATCTATTGCCAACCTCCTGCTGATTACCTCCCTGCGCCTGAAGCTGCGCTGATCACCCGTATCACGCCACAGAAAGCGGCTTCACAAGGTCTCCCTGAGCCAGAGTTTATCGCTAAGATCCATGCTGAGTTGGCCAAACCAAACACCACAAGCCTTGGTTACAACAGTATTCGATTTGATGACGAGGTAACGCGTTACACCTGTTACCGAAACTTCATCGACCCATATGCGTGGAGCTGGCAGAACGGCAACTCTCGTTGGGATCTACTCGATGTAATGCGCGCTGTTCACGCACTGCGCCCTGAAGGCATTGTTTGGCCAGAGAACGAAGAAGGTTATCCAAGTTTCAAACTGGAACACTTATCTGTGGCAAACGGCATTGAACATGAGAACGCGCACGATGCAATGGCCGATGTTATTGCGACTATCGAGTTGGCGAAGAAGCTAAAAGCTGCACAACCTAAGATGTTTGATTATCTCTACAACATGCGCCACAAGCGTAAGTTGAATGAGCTTGTCGACATCGTAAACATGACACCTCTAATGCACGTGTCAGGCATGTTTGGCCGTGACTGCAACTACACAAGCTGGGTTGTGCCTATGGCTTGGCATCCAACCAATCAAAATGCGGTTATCGTGGTTGATTTAGCTAAAGATCCAAGCCCACTGTTAGAACTGGATGCTGATGAACTCAGAGAAAGGCTCTACACCAAGCGCAGTGAACTGGGTGAAGACGAGCTACCCGTGCCAATCAAATTGGTTCAACTGAACAAGTGCCCTATTCTTGCTCCAGCCAAAACGCTGACGGCTGAAAATGCCGAAACCATTGGCATCGATCGCCAACAATGCTTGAAGAACTTGGCCCTGTTGCGCGAACACCCAGAGATCCGCGAAAAACTCATTGGCCTGTACTCTCAAGAGCGCGAGTACGAAAAAAGTGATGATGTTGATACCCACCTTTACGACGGTTTCTTTTCACCTGCTGATAAAACAGCGATGAACATCATTCGCGAAACTGACCCAAATAACTTGGCAGCTTTAGATATCACCTTCGGTGATGAACGTATTAAACCGTTACTGTTCCGTTACCGTGCTCGTCATTTCCCATGGACGCTAGACGAAGCTGAACAACTGAAATGGGCAAACCATTGTCGTGAGTTTTATGAGTGCCGTTTAGAAGAGTACATGGTCAACCTTGAAAACCTCGCGCACGAACATGAAAGTGACGAGAAGAAAATGGCTATCTTGAAGGCGGTTTATCAATACGTAGAAAAGTTAGCTAGCTAATTCCATTATCAAGAGACGTAACACTTTGAAAGAAAGATTGATCCAGCTGGTTTACTGCTTAATCTCCTTCACCTTAATCATAGGTGCACTTACAGCAGGTAACGCGTTACAGCACTTTTTGGATACCTCAATCCCAGGCAGTATTTTTGGCATGTTGATTCTGTTTGCCGCCATGGTGATTGGTATTGTTCCTTCGCACTGGGTACAACCCGGTGCAAGCTTGATTATCCGGCTAATGATCTTACTGTTTGTTCCGATCAGTGTAGGGTTGATGGATCACTTCGACATGCTTATCGCAAACGCATTGCCAATTATGGCGAGCGCCGTTGGCGGCACGTTGTTGGTGTTGGTGTCTTTATCATGGTTCTTAGACCGCTTGCTTTCGAGAGGTAACTGATCATGTGGATTCTACTCACCATCGTGGTATTCCTGTTTGCTCGCTGGGTAAGTCAAAAAGTAAACTCACCGCTGTGTAATCCCCTGCTGATCAGCATTGGTATCATCATTCCGATACTCACGTTCTTCAAAGTACCGTTTGAGACTTACTATGCGGACAACACCTGGATTACTTACATGCTTCAGCCTGCTGTTGTTGCCCTTGCTTATCCGCTTTATGAGCAGCTACCTCAAATCAGAGCCAACTGGCGCATCATCACCTTTGCTTGCACGCTAGGCAGTGTGATGTCGATGACAACGACAGCATTGATCGCAGTGGCTTTTAAAGCGGACTTGAGTTTGATTGCGAGTTTATTAGGTAAGTCAGTCACCACACCAATTGCGATGGAAGTATCGAGCCATTTAGGTGGTGAAGCAGCGATTGCGGCAATACTGGTATTGATTGTTGGTCTATTTGGGGCAATTTTTGCTTATCCAATCTACAATCTCATTGGTATTAAGAGCCCTATCGCGCGTGGTTTAACCATGGGCACGGTATCTCACGCATTAGGTACTGCGACATGTGCTGAAAAGAACCAAGAAGATGCAGCATTCAGCTCTCTAGCGCTTGTGCTTTGTGGCGTCATTACCTCAATCATCGCACCGAGTATATTTTCGCTCGTGGTTTGGCTCTATTCTTAACTAAAACCTCACCACACGAATCAGCCCAACCAGAATACTGTTGATTTCAGTGCCTGCTTGGGCTTTTTATTCGCATTTAATCAGCAATAGCAGCCAAGTCGCGTCCTGTTTAGGCCAATAAGTGCGATATCAACGATGGTTTTTGCGCTTGCAATCGATTTCATCTGTGACCTCACTCTAATTATGCAAATCAATGTAACAACAACAATACAATAGTGATCGTTATCACAGAAAATTCCTACACATTGCATAAAATTAAAGCCTAAGGTCAAATAAGGATTCAACATGAACAGTCGTATTACCCTGGCGCTGGAAAGTGCTCCAACAGCAATCAAAGCACTTTTGAGTGACATCGTATTAGCAGACAACTTTGACGCGACATTGTCTCCAGAACAATTTGCTAGCCTCCTGCAAGCAAGTGGTTTAGCGGATGACGAGCTACGTATTGCGCTACTTCCTTTTGCCGCTGCGTATTCTTACGCGCCGCTATCTGAATTCTATGTGGGTGCCATCGTGCGTGGCCTATCTGGTCGTCTGTACTTCGGTGCAAACTTGGAAATTGCAGGTGCGCAACTTGGTCAAACGGTTCATGCTGAACAATCAGCCATCAGCCACGCGTGGATGAAGGGTGAAGAAGGCCTTTCTGATATCACGATCAACTTCAGCCCTTGTGGTCACTGTCGCCAATTCATGAACGAATTGACGACGGCAAAAGAACTTAAAGTTCAATTACCACAGCGTGATGAAATGTCACTGCAAGAATACCTACCTGACTCTTTCGGCCCTGCTGATTTAGGTGTAACAACAGGCCTAATGACAAAGCTTGATCATAAGTACACGACCGAAGAAACAACACCTATTGTTGTAGAAGCGCTAGCAGCACTAAACCGCAGCCATGCGCCTTACACAAAAAACCTAAGTGGTGTTTCGCTACAACTGACGTCAGGTGAAATTTTTACGGGTGCTTACGCTGAAAACGCAGCGTTCAACCCGAGCCTACCTCCTCTGCAAGTCGCGTTAATTCAACTTAAACTGGCTGGCTTCGATTTTGAACAAATTGAAAGTGCAGCTTTGGTTGAAATCGCCGAAGGTAGCATCAGTCACCTAGCGGATACGCAATCTACATTAGAAGCGATTAATCCCGACATTCCAGTGACTTACTTAGCAATCTAAGTACATCTAATTAACAAAAATTCAAATAAGCAGCCCTATTTAACGGGGCTGCTTTTTTTATACCTGTAATTAACGCAACAACTTGCGCAAACGTTTGCTTTTATCATTGAAATAAGTATGATCACCCCGTTTTCAATCAATCGTTCAAAAGATCGGAAGGAATTTCTATGTTTGGTACTGCTACTCGTGAAAATGCTACTCGTGTACTTCTATTAGGTTCAGGTGAACTCGGCAAAGAAGTTGCTATCGAGTGCCAACGTTTAGGTTTGGAAGTTATTGCTTGTGACCGTTATGCAGACGCACCCGCGATGCAAGTTGCGCATCGTAGCCATGTATTAGACATGTTAGACGGCGATGCACTTCAAGCGATCATTGAACTAGAAAAGCCAGATTATGTGGTTCCTGAAATTGAAGCTATTGCCACCAGCAAGTTGGTAGAGCTAGAAGCACAAGGCTTAAATGTCGTTCCGACTGCGAATGCGACCAAGCTAACGATGAACCGCGAAGGTATCCGTCGCCTAGCGGCAGAAGAGCTAAAACTGAGCACTTCTCCTTACCGCTTTGCAGACACCTTTGAAGACTTCGCTGCCGCTGTTGAATTCGTGGGCATGCCTTGCGTTGTTAAGCCAGTAATGAGCTCTTCAGGTAAAGGCCAAAGCGTAATCAAAACAGAAGAAGACATTCAAAAGTCTTGGGACTACGCACAAGAAGGCGGCCGTACTGGCGCAGGTCGTGTGATCGTTGAAGGCTTCATCGACTTTGATTACGAAATTACGCTACTTACCGTTCGCGCAGTCGACGGTGTTCACTTCTGTGCGCCTATCGGTCACCGCCAAGAAGATGGTGATTACCGTGAATCATGGCAGCCACAAGTCATGTCAGACAACGCACTCAAAACAGCGCAATACACCGCTGAACAAGTGGTTAACGCATTAGGTGGTCACGGTATCTTCGGCGTAGAGCTGTTTGTCAAAGGCGATCACGTTATCTTCAACGAAGTATCCCCTCGCCCACACGATACTGGCTTAGTGACTCTTATGTCTCAAGACTCATCGGAATTCGCACTGCACGTACGCGCGTTTACCGGTTTGCCGATCAAATCCATCACGCAATACGGTCCGTGTGCATCAGCGGTTATCCTTGGTCAAGGCACTTCAACCAACATTCGTTTTGAAGGTCTTACAGAGGCGCTAGACGCACCACAGACGCAAGTTCGCTTGTTTGGTAAACCTGATATCGATGGTCGCCGTCGTCTAGGTGTGGCGCTTACTCGTCGCAACAGCACTGAGACTGCGATTGAAGATGCAATTGAGAGTGCTTCTAAAATAAAAGTGATTTACTAGCCAGCTATTCAATTCTGAACAATCACGAGTTCACATCTGAACAATAAAAAAAGACGGGCTATCGAGCCCGTCTTTTTGTTCGTTTTAGCTGTTGGCGTTAGCTATTGGCTTAAAAGCAAACTCAGCTTAAGCTTAAGCGTCAGACTCAATCAAATACACTTCTTCACTGAATCGAGACAAACCTTTCTTCGCAATCTTTGGGTGTTCATCATCTGCGATATCTTGATTCAACAAAGTGATCTTATAACCTGCAAATAACTGATCGATCTCTAGCTTAGGTACGCTAAACGGAGGCCCTGCCATCTCACTTTGATCGTAATCCAATGTCACCAATAAGATTTTGCCGCCTGGCTTTAACAGTTGCTTCAAACGCTCTACATATTGCACGCGCATCTCTTCAGGCAATGCGACTAAAGACGCGCGATCGTAAATGGTATCGACAGGCTGGATTGGCGCTGAGAAGTAATCGCCCGTGTAGATGTTCAGTTCATCGAATTGATACAGCTCGTGCTGACCACTGATTTGAGTCACAGTCGGGGTGTAAAGGTGCTCTGCAAAAAATGCGCGAACCGCAATCTGACTTAACTCGACACCTTGAACATCTTCATGCTTTGAAGCTAGCCAAATCAGATCTTCACTTTTGCCACAAAGTGGAACAAACACACTCTTCTCGTAGCTAGGCTCAGTCTTTTCCCAAAATTTAATCAGAAGTGGGTTTACATCTTCGAGGTGGAAACCAATTTGGTTGGCTGCCCATTTATTGTGCCAAAATTCAGGATTATTCATCTTTCGTTCATGTTAAACAGTCATAATGCAAGGGTACAGTATAGAGAGGTAAGAGCAACCTTAGCTTGGTTTAAAGTACCAAATTGGTTTCGATGAAATCAGAAACTGGCTAAGTTCAAAGTTCTAATAATTGCGGAACTAACGGTTGGATTATTTGTCTATATCTTCACATTTTAAAGCAATATTAAACGTTAGAGTTGGTTTCTGTCTTAGCTAGCCCCATTTAATATGTAGTGAGTTTAGTTAAGCTGTTTTTACTCTTGTGCGTTACTGGTTACCCCTTTTAACTACCCGTTTTTGTAACCTTGTATTTTGGAGTTTGAATGAGTGTATTTCTCCGTACGACGGCCCTAATGCTATTGGTATTGAGCCGAGCGCCTGCATTCGCAGCAGCACCTGTTTCAACAAGTTCGACTGATCAAACGCGCACTCCTGCGCAAAACCAAGTTTCATCAAACGTATTCCGTCATAGTTTGAGCGGCCTTTACGGCATCAAAGCCTTCGACTCACGCCCGACTCAGCCTTACACCGACTTCGATATTCTGTACAGCAAAGCACATCAAGGCCAAGCTGAACTAGAAACTATCTGTAAAAGTACTGCCCTACTCACCAATTCTGAAGCGCTATTTGCTGGCGTTAAATCTCAAGCTCGTGCAGAAGAAAAAATCGCCCTTGAGCTTGATGGTGATGTAACAAAAATTACCGACTTAGCCCGTGCAACTATCATCGCGAACGATGTAGAAAGCTTGGTTGAAGTTTACGAAGCGCTAAGCCGTGAAGCAGACGTTGTTAAGCTGAAAAACAAGTTTAAGTCACCAGCCGATTCTGGCTACCGTGACCTTAACTTGTTGGTTCGTTTACCTAAAACCAACATCATTGCAGAGGTTCAACTTCACTTGAAAGCGATTGCTGATGTGAAAAGTGGCCCTGAGCACGAACTCTACGAAATCATCCAAGGCATTGAGCGTCACGCAATTGCAGAACATCGCCCAATCAACGATATCGAAGCGGCACAAATCAATAGCCTAAGACGCCAATCTTTAGAGCTTTACCAACAAGCATGGCAACCGTACATTACCACGCACATTAAAGCGGCATAACCACTGGCATAAACGCTTACCATAAACAAGAACGACAAAGGGCTGCATAATCGCAGCCCTTTCTTTTTATTAGTGCTCTCGCGTTGCTTTCATTAGTTCATTAGTTCATTAGTTCATTAGTTCATTAGTTCATTAGTTCATTAGTATCAGAAAGCAAAATATAGGGGATGTCACTATTAGTGGTTAACGAAAAGGGTGGTTAACGAGAAGGGTAGCTAAGAAAAGGGAGTAAGGTGATACCACTAAGAGAAACTAGTGACAAGACAGTCAGCAAATGATGCATAAGACGTAGATACAAAAAGACCACGCTAGGCGTGGTCTATTGCTTGGCTACTTCTCGATTTTAATATTTTCGACTCGGGCCTTCAGTTTTTGTCCCGGTCTAAAAGTAACAACACGTCGAGCAGAAATTGGAATGTCTTCACCAGTTTTCGGGTTACGACCAGGTCGCTCGTTTTTCTCACGAAGATCAAAGTTACCAAAACCAGACAGTTTTACCTGTTCGCCATTTTCAAGTGCCTTACGAACTTCTTCGAAAAACACTTCAACCGTTTCCTTGGCATCCCGCTTGCTGTATCCGAGTGTTTCAAACAGGTTCTCAGCCAAATCGGCTTTAGTGAGTGCCATAAAACTTTCCTCAAAGCTATGTTATACATTGCTACCATCTTCAGTAGCGCCAAAGCATTTACCCTATTCAATCAATGAGATAAGGTCATTTACAAGGAAAGTGTATGCCAAGCTTCTGATTTTCGCCAACTTTTTTATCTCATCAATTTAATTATTCTTTCAAATCAGGAAGATAACTCCCTTGTAAAGTCACATATATAGCTAAAAAACACCTAACCAACAGGTACGATGTGATATTATATCCCGCAAAACCCAACATAATAAGAATTTAAAACTTTAGTGTTCTGAAAGATAATTTTTGAGACCTCTATCCTATACCCAATAAAATCAGCCACTTGATTTGATATCAAACTCAACAGAGGTTACTAAGTAACCATTATTAAATATGATATTTGTATCATTTCAGAATTTAATTCGAATTAGTCAATCCTTTCGACAATGCTATTCTGCTGTGTTTTTAGAAAACGCTCAATCAATCGTCTTTATTTCCCTAAGAGGTCTTACGGTTGTCTTAGCAGGCTTCACTATCAAACCTATACCGACTAGAAACAGTACAGATGCCACAACTTGAGCGACTGATAGCACTTCGTCATACATAAAGTAACCACTGATCAATGCGAATATAGGTACTAGCAAGGTTAACGGCGCTGTCGTGCTTAACGGATATTGAATTAACAGTTTATTCCACACCCAGTAACCGAATAGCGTGGTTGGGTAAGCCTGAAACAACACAGCAATCGTTGCGTTCCAATCCCATTGTTCTATCGCCTGCCAAATAATTTGGTCACCGTGCAGCATCACCGCAAACAACACTAATGGAACTGGCGCAAATAGCATGCCCCACACGTTAAACGCAAAAGCCTGAGTGGTTTTAGACGCTTTAACAATCACGCCCATTAACGTCCAACTACACGCTGCGATCATAATAAGAATCACGCCATTAACAGTGACATTGCCCGTTGCTGCGGAAACCAGCACCGCCAACGCGCACATGGCTAACATCGCACCCATTAACTTGCGAACCGACGCACTTTCTTTGAAAACCCACACGCCAACCGCCATACCAATTAGCACATTGGTTGAAAGCAACACCGACGAAAGCCCCGATGAGAGCCCAGCGGTGATTGACCATGAAGCCATGCCCCAGATGCCCACACCAAACACAAAGCCATAACTCACTAAATAACGCCACGCGACATTCGGTCTTGCTACAAAAAATATCACCGGAATCACCGCTAGCGAGAAACGCGCGGCGGTTGCCAACAACGGATGAACATTGGTTACACCCATTTTGATCATCGAGAAATTGAATCCCCAAATTGCCATCACGAACACCGCTAACAACAAATCATTTCTTTTCATACTGACCCCTCCTTTGTTTTGAATGAGTATCCCTTGATCAACAAAACCAGTACAGATACAATTTTTACAATAAAAACCAGTACAGTTAACAACGGTCGTGACCATGAGCATCTACAGAAAGCTAGCCAATCAGTTTATTGATGAGATTGAAACGGGGAAAAGACCCGAAGGTGGACGCATGCCTTCGCTGCGTCAATTAGCTAAACAACAAGCCATCAGCATGTCGACCGTGGTGAGCTGCTACCAAGAACTCGAATCACAAGGCTGGATACACTCTCGACCGCAAGCAGGGTATTTTGTTTCTCCTCATAAACCTGCTCGTTCAACCCCAGAGTGGGCACAGTTTGAAAGTAAAGTGTCGAGCGTCAAGCTAACCTCATCGACTCACAACTCAATCAATGGATCTTTAGGGGTGTCTAGCACCGCCAATGATGAACAGTCGATTGTTGAACTGGAACGCAGTTTTCGCCGCGCTATTCGGCGTATGAGCAGCAGGCTAAACCATTACCCAGATACACAAGGTGAGCCAATGTTACGTCAGGCATTATCCACTCACTTTGCCAAGCTCGATGTACACTTTTCACCTGAAGAGATGGTGATTACTGCAGGCTGTATGTCTGCGATTAAGGCAGCACTTGAATCGTGCACCAAAGAAGGCGACACCATCGCGATTAGTTCACCTTGTTTCAACGGCATTCTGGAGTTGCTCGGAAAGATGTCGCGACAAATCATCGAGATCCCATCTCTGGATGACGGTATCGACTTGCAACAATTGGAAGCGCATTTGAAGAATAGACAAGTCGATGCCGCGATTTTTTGTACCTCTCATATGAACCCTCAAGGGATCAACATGTCGGCTAGTCAAAAACAAAAGCTTGCTGAATTAGCGAATCACTATCAAGTACCGATCATTGAAGATGATGTGTATCTGGAACTTTCTTATTCCTCACACACTCCACTCCCCGCGAAATACTACGACAAAGGCGGCTATGTACTATGGTGTGGTTCAATATCGAAAAGCTTGTCACCGAGTTACCGATTAGGATGGTGCTTACCAGGGAGGTTCATTAACGAATACAAGGCTCAGTTTTCTGCTGCAAGCTATGGCGTCGCCCTACCCACTCAGCTTGCAGTTGCTGACTTTATCGAATCTGGTCAATACGCAAAACACGTTAGAAGAAGGTGTACTCAGCTTCTCTCTTTGCGCCAGCAATACCTAAGTTATTTGGCTCAGCACCTTCCTCAAGGAGTAAAGATAAGTAACCCGCAAGGTGGCATGGTACTTTGGCTACAAATACCAAATTTGAACCAATCAAGCTTTGCTCAGGCAGTTGCCGACCACAACATTGATATCAGGCTTGGGCACCTGTTTAGCACTCATGACCTTTACAGCAATTGCTTACGCATCAATATTGGTTACTCGTTAGAGGGAAAAGCCAAGCAGGAATTGAACGACTTAATCGAACTGATTCACGTTCATAGCTAATACGTTCCAGTTCTTAATACGTGCCAGTTCATAATACGCAGCTAGGACATCAAAGCTTTTCAGAATCGACTTTTTCATGGTCACTAGAACACCGAATTTTAATAGCCTTCTATCATAAAAAAGAAGGCTATCATTCCTATCTGATCTAGGTTAAAGCCCCGCACCGTAAGGAAAATGACTCGCTTCGATACCTTTAAATACTGAGTTTGCTAGCACATACAAAATTATGCAAACTGACTAATGACACATCACTTTTTAACTTCAATATACAACCGCCGGCGCTGGCGTTTTCCCGTATTTGAAGAGAATAATTATGAGTGATACAACAACAAACAAACCACTACCTTCCTTTATCGAAGAACGCTTGAACTTCTATATTCAAGACCTCATTACCCAGAACCAAAGCCAAAAGCACTTGGTATTGGGTAAACGACCTCAGCGCAACGCCGTCGTGATGCAGAGCAATGATTACTTAGCACTGTCACACAACAAACCGATTCAAGACGCCCATCAAGCGGCGATTATCGAACACGATGACAACGTAGTGATGTCTGCAATTTTTTTACAAGATGAAGAGTCTAAACCTGCGTTTGAAACTGAGCTCGCGAACTATGTCGGAATGGAGAGCTGTTTGCTTTCTCAGTCTGGCTGGGCGGCCAATATTGGGCTATTGCAAACCATCTGCCCACCGGGCACACCTGTATACATTGACTTCTTTGCACACATGTCGCTTTGGGAAGGCATTCGCGCTGCAGGCGCCCTCGCCCACCCGTTTATGCATAACAATATGAATCACCTGCGCAAACAGCTAGAGCGCCACGGCTCAGGCGTTATTGTGGTCGATTCGGTTTACAGTACCATTGGGACCATCGCCCCACTACGCGACATCTACGAAATGGCGCAGGAGTTTGATTGTGCCGTCGTCGTTGATGAATCGCATTCATTGGGCACGCATGGGGAAAATGGTGCCGGCATAGTTCACGCATTGGGCCTTACAAACCAAGTCGACTTCATCACCGTAAGTTTGGCTAAAACCTTTGCTTATCGTGCAGGCGCGATCCTTGGGCCAAAACTGCTTTCAGAAACCTTACCGTTTGTTGCTTATCCCGCGATTTTCAGCTCGACCGTGTTACCACAAGAGGTGGTCCGTTTAGAGAAAACATTAGAGGTAATCAAAAGTGCAGATGATAAACGACAAGCTCTGTTCCTGCGTGCTAAATCGCTGACTACGGGTCTAAAACGAATTGGCTTTAATATCCGCAGCGAGTCTCAAATTGTTGCGTTGGAGTGCGGCAATGAGAGAAATACAGAGCGAGTGCGCGACTTCCTTGAAGAACGGAATGTGTTCGGTGCGGTGTTCTGCCGCCCCGCTACGGGCAAGAACAAGAACATCATCCGATTTTCAGTGAATGCCGATATGACACCACGAGACATTGACCATGTGCTCACAGTTTGTCACGAAGCGTACCATCACCCAGAGTTAGAGTTCGTATAACTCTGTACACACCAATTCTATAACTAACACAAACGGCAGGACTGAATAGACGCTATCATGTCGCGATACAAAAAGAGCCCAGCGAATTGCTGAGCTCTTTCTTGTGTTCATCTATTTATCTATTCATCTAGTTCAGCTGGATAACCGGACGGTACAACCAATCAAATCCAGTGTGCAATTTTATCGAACAGTCGGGTTTTATCCGCTGGCTTCACAATAAAATCTGACATGCCTGACGATTCCATTTTTTCCAATGTCACTGGGGAACTGTCGCCTGTGTGAGCAATAATCGGCACTGTAGAGTATTCTTTGGCTGCACTGCGGATTCGACGAGAAGCTTCAATACCATCCATAATTGGCATCTCGATATCCATCAGAATCAAATCAACATCCTCGGTATCCAAAGCATCTAACGCTTGTTGGCCATCTTCTTTCTGTACAACGTCAAAGCCCTGTTTTTCCAATAACATTGCGGTAAAACGGCGCAAAGATTCGTTGTCATCCACCACCATTATCGTACGTTTATTAGTCGCCTCTAGTGGTTTCACAGCAACCGATGGCAACACGTAATTAGAATCGAAAAGTAAGCGCTCGATGGTGGCTTTGGTATTCAGTAGCCAAACTTGTGTTTCCACCCAAATCGGTTCAAAAGCAACGTTACGAACACGCTTAATGGGATGATGCTCATACAAATAGATGATTCTCGCTTCAGTGAACGATAGCAAAGATTCAATTCTATCGAGGTAATTGGCTCTTAAATCTAAGCTCTCCATATCAACGAAAATCAAGTCGAACTCAAATTGATATTCCTTATTTTTAAGTGCTGATACAACGTCTAATACGGTGAGGTCAAACCCCATAAAACGTGATGTCTCAGTAATTTTATCAGAGAGTACTTTCTGGTCACTCACCATCAACACTGTCTTTAGCTTAGTGAGCTCACTCTTAATTTCGTTCACAGAGTGAGAAATCAAAGATGGAAAAGTCATCGTGAACTGTGTCCACTGTTCCACCTCAGACTTACACTTGATCTCTCCACCAAACGACCGCATTACCTTCTGACAAAATGGCAAACCTAAGCCGTAGTTACCTGATTGGCCGGTGGTGTAAAAATCCTGGAAGATACGTCGAATGACATCGTTTGAAATACCAGCTCCGTTATCGGTAACCATAATTTGATTGGTCACGTCATCACTGCACATGGTGACATGAATATGAAAATCTTCAGGGCTGCGATGATGGAATGCGTTCTTGAACAAGTTATACATCACGTACTTCAACAAGGTATCACTGCCCAAGAAATCAAAGTTGCTTTGTACATCTAAAGAGATCGCTGATTTATCAGCTGAGCGCTTATAGTTAAAGCTATCTATCGCCCCTTCAACCACCGCTTGAGCTGAATGTTTCTTGAACGTAGAACGAGATACTCGGTTTTCATCAATTGAAGTCAATAGCAGATCAATCGTCTCGTTACCTGAGTGAATAATCTCCATCGCTTCATCACCCACTTCACGTAACTGTATAACTTCTTCATTACTCAAAGCGTATTGCCCTTGGTGGCCACCACTTTTCGGATTCGGCAATATGGACTGCATAACATCAATAGATGTCAGTAAACCACTTAGTGGGTTTCGCATCTCATGCGCGATACCAGCTCCAAAAGATTTCGCCAATGACACCTTATTCTCATGTTCCACCTGATTACGGAAGTAAAATAAGTTACCGAACAAATAGATAAATAAGAAGATTGGCACATGCGTCCAATCCATGGTGAGCTCTAAGTAGAAGCCTTGTGCCACCCACGCACACAAGGTAGCAATCCCTATCCCGGCGAAGGTTTGTGCAAACATCACTCGGGTGACGTGAACTAATAGAATATGGAGGAAAATAGCCGACATGAAAGACATAACCCATACGTTGGACCAGTTATTCATCAGCAGCATGTAAAAGAAAAAACACGGTAAGCAGAGGG
This sequence comes from Vibrio sp. 10N.239.312.C11, assembly GCF_041466065.1. Lineage (NCBI taxonomy): Bacteria > Pseudomonadati > Pseudomonadota > Gammaproteobacteria > Vibrionales > Vibrionaceae > Vibrio > Vibrio sp. 10N.239.312.C11. The sequence goes on along the minus strand of NZ_JBFSRZ010000041.1, from coordinate 27,817 downwards.
TAATAGCGACTTGATAATAAGCCGGAAGGTACTTTCGCCAATCAAATGGAATACGATTACGAACAACAATCCCAAGGAACAATACCGAGCAAAACAGACGCACGGCTAAATTTTCATAGGGTTGCGGAAACAAGAATTCCCATACAATGTAGTAAGCAGGGAAACCGACAAAGCCCATCCAACCCACAAGGGTTAGGTTAGGTTCTGCGTACTGATAAACTTTACGAATCGCGTTCATACAAATACTTTATTTACTAAGCCCTAACGTTTACAAAGTCTAAAATTTGATGTTGGTTCTTATGTTTTCCGCTGAGTATATTACACATCACCTCAGAGCAGTGAGCTTTCAATCAAATATGTATCAACGCTTTTGATTTTATTATGACTTAGATGAATAAAGTCTCGGTTTCATACTTTAACTCAGACAACATCCCTAAGTGATTCAGATTTATACGCTCACGCCTACACCAATAACGCGCCTTAGCAAGTGCTGCGCCTCTTCGTTTGCATTATGTCACTGTAACGCGATGCATCTTTCTTGGAGTATCGCCGTAATCAATCACCGCGTAATGTTGCGTGACCCTATTGTCCCAAATAGCCATTGATCCCCTGTCCCATTTGAAACGGACTTGAAACTCAGGGCGTCGTGCAATTTCAAACAGTTGGTTAAGTAAAATATCACTCTCTTGTCGGTCAAGTTCGTTGATATAACGGGTAAACTGCTCATTGATATAAAGTGTTTCTTTACCGGTTTCCGGATGGCTCTGAACAACAGGATGAATTACAGGTGGATTTTGCTGCGCGGTTTTAAGTAGTGATTTGTGCCAATCAAGCTCTATCTGATCTGGCTCAACTCCCTCGAAAGCCACCAGCGAATGAGTCGCAGACAACCCTCTCAGTTTTGCTTTCATGTCTTCATCTAATGACTCGAAAACCGCCGTCATCGAACACCAAATCGTATCCCCACCGGTGCTTGGAATATGTTGAGCATGCAACAAAGAAGCTTTCGATGGCACTTTGCGCCAGGTTAGATCCGTATGCCAATAGCTTTCCATGGGTGCATTACCACGGGTTGTTTCGATGACACTCACCTGAGGTGCGCTTTCGACGCGAGGAAAGAAGGGATGCGCAAGCTCGAGCTGTCCAAATCGCTCTGCAATCATCAAGTGTTGTTCTGGTGAGAGTACTTGATCACCTAGGAAGATTACTTGATGGGTAATCAGCGCCTGATAAACCTCATCGAGCTCAGTCACACTGCATGTGGCGAGATCGACTCCATGGATTCGCGCACCGATATGAGGGGTAACTTGTTCTATTTTCGCCATACTTTTTCTTTTTGGTTTTCTCTAAGTTGAGTTGGAGACTGAGACTGAGACTGAGACTGAGAGGAATAGCCTGTTATTAAACCGGACAAATACAACATTTCTTTCAACACTGTACGTTCCAAAAAAAAGTCTCACTTTAATAAGAACAAGGCCATCTAAAAAAAGAGCCCCTACATAGGAGCTCTTTTCGTTTTTTGATACTTCCTGTATCCATAGACAAGTCCAATCTGTAGTACTTTCACTGAAAGCCAGATCATCGATATCTCCAGTTGTGTATCAACTTAAATGTAACACAATCTCCAGGCTTTTCTAAAACACAACAGAGATAATGAGTTTAGTCCCACTCCATCTCACCACTTAGCACTTTGGCACCCAGTTCTAGATCGCCTTCTGTTGCCTTGAGTTGTGGGTATGCTTTCTTCATGTAATCACAGATATCAACAGACGTTGGATTGCTTGTGCTTACCAGTGCGTTTTCAATATCTGCAAGATGCAAGCAAGCTCGACATTAACGATACTGATGTGGAATAAGTATTATTAATTTTACTTATGCAGAACTAAATTCTATCTTGGCTGCATTATACAACACCATAAACAAACGCAATTACGCAGGGAAAAAGACGATGACCGCCATTACCGATTTAGACATTCTGCTAAAGTCCATGTCACCAGAGCTCATTGAAGGTGATTATGTTTTTTGTACTGTAGACGGGGGATTGGGAGATTATGTTCAACTCGAACCAATCGCGACCTTTCGTGAAAAGGAAAGTTTAACACTGGTTCTTGAAGAAGGCGTTGCGACCAAAGCTCAGTTAGACTTCGACGGTGTATTTAGCCTGATAACTTTATCGGTCCACTCGAGTCTTGAAGCGGTTGGATTAACAGCGGCTTTTGCCACCAAGCTAGGTTCATACGGCATTAGCGCCAACGTAATTGCTGGTTATTACCATGACCATATCTTCGTTCAGAAAGAGAAAGCAGAAGCTGCAATGAGTGCGCTGAAAGAGTTTTCAGAAACTGATTAATAAATAATTTGATTACTCACAAATACAAAAAAAGCGACGTAATCTACGTCGCTTTGACTTATTGCTTAACAATCACTCACTGATCAGGCATCAGTGAGTGAAACAGTTAAGCAAGCTTAAAAGTCGCCACTTTGTCACTTAAACCAGCGGCTTGGCTCTTAAGTTCGTTCGACTCAGTTAAGCTGTCCTGTGCGCCCACAACTAAGTGGTCGGTAACATCTTTAATGGTCGTAATGTTCTGAGTAATTTCACCCGTCACGTGCGTTTGCTCTTCTGCTGCGGTAGCTATTTGAGTCGCCATATCACTAATCAAAGCCACCGCTGTGTTGATCTCTTCTAGCGCATGTGAAGCTCGGTCGGCATCTTCGACGGAATGTATTGCCAGTTTCGAGCTGCTCTCCATAAGATCAACCGCTTGAGCCGTTGTGCGTTGTAAAACATCAATCGTTGACTTTATCTCTTCTGTTGAAGAGTGAGTTCGTTGAGAAAGCACACGTACTTCATCTGCAACTACAGCAAAACCACGACCTTGTTCACCAGCACGCGCCGCTTCAATCGCAGCATTCAAAGCAAGCAAGTTAGTTTGCTCTGCAATACCTTGAATCGTAGCAAGTACCGTTGAAATCTCTTGAGCATGCTTGTTTAGCTCGCTGATCACGTTGCCCGCCTCGTTCACTTCATTGGCGAGGTTATTGATAGAACCTTTAGTATCGACAACTAGGGCGTGACCGCTATTAGTGCTTGTCGCAGAGTCTTGTGCCGCTTTTGCGGTTTGCTCAGCATGCGATGCAATCTCTTGCGTTGCACTCGCCATTTCCGTTACAGCCGTCGCCACCATGGTGATCTCTTGCTGTTGATGATTAAGCTCATCCACCGAACGATTCGCTCGCTGAGTACTTTTCTCTGACTGGCTGTTAAGCTGCTCTGATTGTCCACGAATATGACCAATCAACTGCTGTAAACTTCCTACAAAAGTGTTGAAGTTCTGTGCTAGTTCTCCTACTTCGTCTTGGTTCTCAACATGAATACGCTGAGTTAAATCACCACTACCATTAGCGATCTGCGCCAGGGCTTGAGACACATGGTTCAACGGACGGAACAGAATAGTACACAGCAGGTTAAACAATATGGTACATACAATAACGACCAACAGTGTCACTAATACTTGGCCAAACACAGCATCAAATAACGGTGCAACCAAAGAGTCATGATTAACAACACTGATAGTAATCAGGCCTGTTCCATCAATCGCACGTGCGTACAGTACATAGTCGCTGCCATTTAACTCGATAGCCGTGTCTTTACCGCTAGTCAGTGCCTTCTGTACATCAGCAAAATCTAGCCCTAGCGAGCTAATGTTCTCGTTCAGCAACTTTGTATCAGCGTGCGTGTAAACCGTGCCTTTGTTGGTCGCGATAAACATGTAGCCTTCACCTGGAAGAATCACTTTTTCAAGGCTGTTTAGAATGTCGGTAATTTCTACATCGGCCCCCAAAACGACCTGCTGACCATGCAGTTGCATTGCAGTACCCAACGACACAACGTTCGCCCCAGTTGCCGCGGCAACCGTTGGGTTATCCATGAACACCTTACTTGGGTTCGCAACCGCATTGGTGTACCAACCCCATACGCGTGGATCATCATTGCCCGGTGGCAACACTACGCCATTCGCATTTTTTTGCGAGCCATCAGGGAACGCTAAGAACACATTATCAAACGCCCCTGAATCACGAACCTGCTTCAGGTGAGTCACCAAGCTTTCTTGTGTTGACTCCTTCGAAAGTGAAGTAAGCGCACGTTCTTTGGATAAGATCCAATCCGATACATATTGATTGTAAGAAGCTGATGCACCTTCTAAGCGCTGTTCAACTTCAATATCCAACCGTTGCAATGAAGCACGAAAAGACAATACTTCGACCAAAATCCCCCCCAGGATAATGGCCATGCTGGCAGAGATCGCCAGCTTATTTTTAAGCGAGAGTTTCTTGAACATAGGAAACCTATAATTTGGAAGTAAAAACCGTGGTGACAAATTTGTCACCAACACAGTTTGCAAGCACCATTTATTTTACGCTTTAAAATAAATTAATAAACCATCCAAGGCTAATATCAGCAATATATGTGAGTAGGGGCACGCATAGCGAGACATTCACCAAGTAAATTATTGATTGTATGAGAAATCATACCGAACAGCCTGTTGGAGGGCAATTAAGTTAAATACGCTCAGCATAGCGTTGTTACCTAGACGAAAAATAGCAAAGGACCCAACACATAACGTTCAGCCCTTTATTTCTTGTCATTTAAACCTAACGGCATTCTTATTTCTATCAGATCAACACTTATATTCGATTACTTAGATTTCACCGAAATTGGGGTTAGTTAATAATCGCTTTAATTACTTTACTAACTATTAGTTTTGTCAGTTATTGTATTTTCACTTTCCCAATACTAACTCAATAACCAACGACTACTAGTTATTCGTCACAGACAGTTTGTAGCCCAAATGTTGAACATTCACATCAGCGTAGCCTAGAGCAACGGCATAGTCTGCTGCGTTTGTGAAAGCAGAAAACATGATTGAAACGGCTAGTGTTATAAACATACTCATTTTCATATTTTGTTCCTTTTTGGATAAATAGTTTTAACTGGTTAAATGGGGTTAGTTAGTTGAGCGGACTGAATGTTATTACCAACGTGAGCGATATGAACGATGGCAGCTTTTACAAGTCGCCTGCGCTGCTTCTAACCCTGATTCCACCAGTGATACATTACCTTGTTGGCTACCTTGATAGAGTTCTTGGAACCCTTGATTCATTTGACTTAGTAGTCGTTGGAATTTTTCAGGCTCACTCCACACACTCTCTTTAGCTTTACTTCCCTCTTGGCTGCCCACCGGAAATGACGTCAATAACAATTCGCTATGAGCTGTTAACTCTAAACTCGTTTCTTCTAATACCTGCCAACTCGTATCGTTGCCATCTAATGAGTCTTTGGCTTGCTCAATCAAGGTTTCAACTTGTGTAAATGCGTATTGGCGCTGTTCAATTTGGCTCGAATGATCTTGTGATGCCAAAGCGTGGGTGCTAAGTAAAACGGTTGTAGTACACAGTAGTCTCACCAATCTCTTGTGCATCATTCTCTTGTTCATATTGATCTCTCCTCGCTTCATATAGCTTTTGTTGTCTGGTTTCGATACAGACATCGATGATTCGTTTCGATGTTCCGTTTTGCTCTGATGTCTGTGTTTCTTTGATGCCTGTGTTTCCTTGATAAAATCAATTTACACAGCAATAGTTGCAATTGCAACTATTGCTGTGTAAATTACTGTAAAGCGAACAGAGATTAAATAAACAAAAGAGAGAGTGAAACTATGAAGATTTGGGATCTATCAACTCGCCTATACCATTGGACGCAAGCGGCGCTTTTCATGGGGTTAATGGCATCGGGCATTTCAGGTAATGGACCCCACGTTCAACTTGGGCTAGCACTTATGACATTAATCGTTTGGCGATTGGTCTGGGGTTGGGTGGGTAGCGAAACGAGCCGGTTCAGACAGTTTTTACGATCACCTAAATCAGTAGTTCGTTATTTATTAGGAAAAGAAAAAGAAAAGCCAGGCCATAATCCTGCTGGCGGTTGGATGGTTGTTACACTGTTATCAGCTTTAACTATTCAGTGTGTTTCTGGTTTAGCCTTAGCAGGGCTTCTTGATCACTTACCCTATGCAAATATCTGGTTGAATGACTCCGTATTTTCATTATTAGAAAACATTCACCTCACTATGATAAAAGTACTTCCAACTCTGATTGCGGTACACGTCCTTGCCGTTTTGTTCTATAAATTACGCTCAAAACCATTAACTTGGGCAATGGTCACTGGCTTCCAAAGAAAAATCGAACTTAATGGCAGTGTTGCGTTTGTTTCTCAATGGCGTGCGTTAGGCGTACTAGCTTTAGCGGCGCTGCTCATCATTATGCTGACAGTGTTGGCGTAAATTAATAGGTTTGACGAGTATAAAACCGGATGTACAAAAGGGGTAAGCCGACGACTTCTAAAAATCGTCTCGCGAATAGAGCGCGACTAACCAAAATCTAACGTCAGCAACAATCGCGTCTCGTTAAATGAAGTTACGGGTGAGCAATGCACCAGACCCGCGTTTTCGTTGCCACTCCATCGCTCCCCTTTAAGCAATGCCACATCACCACTCGAAAGTTGCTCGATATCCGACTCATGACTGTACAAGCCTGACTCTGAATCTGGCTTTCCGTTACTCCCTCTTCCTAGCTTCGTACGGTCGACCAAGTCGTTTGGCAGCCATTGAGTGGCAACACCATGATAGGTAGTCACTAAACGGCAAGGGACTTGGTCAACATGGAAGCGTGGACACATCGCTTTATTCAGAACCGCTAAACGGAGCCCTACTTCTTCAAGATCAAACAAACAACAGAACATATCCACCAGCTCTACCATGTTTTCTAGTAGTGCTTTAGATGCGGTTTCGTCGGTAGCAAACTCCAATTTCTCATAGGCGTTGTCTGGAGACAGGCTCATAGATTTACTGAAGTTTGGATTCAAGGCGATAAATTCACTGATTGCCATTGTTAAATCTTCATCGAATGTACGCTGCCAAATCGCAATATTGACATCGCTTCGATAGATGTCTGCTAGCACTGTTGGCTGCTCAGAAGCGCTAAAGCATGGATCATGATTCGCCTGCTCCTTGATACTCGCAGCAGAACCAATGTTAGGTGGCTGGTTATTATTGGTTGTTACAGGTTTCGTTAACACGGCATCCATTACGTCATCTCCTTGATACATGCTTGATGTTTTCCTCTTACCGATACGAACGTTATTCTCAGTAAGAGTGATATTTTAGTTATGTTATAACATAACTAAAATATCACAAGCAACTTGCCGTACATGTTTCCAATTATATGGATATGCGTTTGCAGCCTTAGGTAACTTGATGAATGTGGATCACTGCAGAAAAACGCGAAAGCTTAGCTATGGCGTTCATATAAATTGACTCAGCAAGCAACTGCTTTCACACCATAAGCCCCAAGTTAATCGAGAACTCAGACACGAAAGTGTTGAATTACGCGTTCTATAAGTTCAGAGATGTCGTTGATGTCACATGTCGTTACACAGCATGACGTCTTAAGGCTTTACATCTTGAGCGAGGTAAACAACAATCCCTGAGAATAAATCCATAACATAATGTATTTAGAAATTATGAGCAGCACAGAAAACAAAAAATCGAGTCCTCTTTTCGAAGTCGTATTTAACGTCTTTCTTCCTTCATTCATCTTAATGAAGTTCAGTGGAGAGGAGCACCTAGGAACTGGCTTAGCACTACTTGTCGCGCTTGCCTTCCCTATTGCTTACGGTGGTATGGAGTTAGTCCGCAACAAGAAGTTTAACTTCATCGCGGCACTTGGCTTTGTCAGCGTACTATTAACCGGCGGTATTGGCTTCTTCGAGCTCGACACTCGTTGGTTAGCATTAAAAGAAGCACTAATACCCGGCCTAATTGGTTTAGCGGTTCTTGGCTCAACCTTCACTCGCTACCCGTTTATCCAAAAAGTTATCTTTACGCCAGCACTGTTAAACATATCTCTAATCGAAGAGCGTTTAAGACAGTTTGGTAACCAAGCAGAGTTTAATCGTTGCCTAATGAAGTCAAACTACCTATTCGCTAGTACCTTCGCGTTTTCTTCTGCGATGAACTACTTTCTAGCGACTTGGATTGTGACTAGCCCAGCAGGTACTGCAGCTTTTAATGAAGAATTGGGTAAGTTGACACTTTACAGCTACCCGGCCATCGCTATACCAAGTATGTTGATGATGTTAGGTATCTTCTACTACATTTGGCGCCAAGTTCGCTCGATGACTTCGCTAGAAACGGAACAGATCTTTATTACTAAATAATTTTCGTTGCGTTAGCTCCGAGTACAAAACCGCTTCAAAAAAGCATGAGCCCAGCACACACGCTGGGCTTTTTTGTCTGTTCTGCATACAGAAAAATATTAACTTTCGATTGATATCATGAATTAATTTAAACAAAACGATGTTCATTTTCATGACTCACTGTCCATAACTGGCCGAAAACAAGTAATAGTCAATGATTTGCATTGAATGAGGCGTGATATGTTTTTATAATCAACTTCGTTTGTTACTTTACAAAGTTCAATCCTAGCAATGACATAACTTCAGTTCATATTGGTCATATTTAACCAATAGTTTGCAAAAACCAAACGCCAGACGAACTCGACAAGGAATTTAAAACATGAACAAATCTCAATTAGTTGAACACATCGCAACTTCTGCTGACATCTCAAAAGAGCAAGCAGGCACAGCACTCAATGCACTCGTTGAAGGCATCTCGACTACGCTTGCTAATGGCGACGATGTATCTATCCTTGGATTTGGTAGCTTTAAAGTGAATAGCCGCGCTGCTCGCACTGGTCGCAATCCAAGAACTGGAGAAGAGATTCAAATCTCAGCGTCAAAAACACCAGCATTTAAAGCAGGTAAAGCACTAAAAGAGACATGCAACCTGTAAGATAGAAAATACAAGGAAGGTTACCGATGACAACTAAGGAAAAAACAAAAACGAGCCGCAGTAAAAAAGCCGGCAAGTCAACCAAAGCACAAGCAGAAGGGCCTAAGGCTCGTCAACGCATTGAAGAGCTGCTCGAAGAGCGTGAATTAGCCAAACTGTTAGAGCTGTAATTAAAGATTTACATGATGGTTTGTTGTCATTCAAATGCCACTGCAGATTTGCGGTGGCATTTTAGTTTGAAGAACAAGCCCTAGCGGCTCACTCTTCTTCCCCCTTTCAATCCCCTCTTCACTTTTAATCCCCCTCGCTTTCAAAAACGAAACTTTAGCTTACTGGCTTTAAGCTGATATCGCGTTGACGACCATGCTTGAGAAGCGCATGATTTTATTTCGAGCAGAATAGTTTTTTGGCCGTGTAGCCCACCCCATAATTGTTTCTGTGCAACGTACCCTATTGAACGGCAGGTCACATGAATAAAATTGTTATGTTAGTAATGGGGCTGCTTTTTACCAGTCGATTGTTCGCTAGTATTGTGCCGCATGTTAGTCAACTTGAGCATGATGCACCTATTCTACTTCGCTCAGCGTTGATCGTAGGTGTTTCGGCTTATGCCGTCTGGACAGCGTTCAAATACTTCAAAAAGAACAAAGCTTCTAGTTCAGATCAAATCTAGGCGGTGCTGACATGAACTGACTCTTTGCCGACGAACATAACTTCCCGCACTGCGTAATTTGGCTTTCGAGGAAATAAAGATTACGTCTGCTTTTCACCCATTGAGCGCGAATTTCGAGTTCCTGACCAATGGCGATTGGATGGTGAAAGCGAGAAGTTAAACTCACCGTCATCGCATTGATATTGTTATGGAACAAGCAATACAACATCGCGCTGTCGTGTAACGCAGTAACAATACCCCCCTGCATAATACCGTCGTAGCCCTCAGCTTTATCTGTTGGTACAATCTTGGCTATAGCTTCATACTTAGTTAAATTTTCATGCTTAACTGGCGTTTCATGCTTAGCTAGCGTTTCGTACTGAGCCAAAGTCTCACCTTCGCCAATAGCTTCAAAACAAATGGGACTGTCTGCGAAAAAACCTTGGCTGCACACTTGGCAACGCCGATGGTTGTGAGGAATGAAAACCTTCATACTTACCCTTATTCCTGTGTACCCTTAGATTCCTAGAGATTGATATGGCTCGACCAAAAAAACATCGTCAATTATGTACCCGTGCGGCTTACTCATGCTTTAAGCCTAATGGCGTTCCTATGGACGAGCTTCATAAAGAAGAATTGCTATTAGAAGAGTTAGAAGCCTTACGCTTGGCTGATCAAGAAGGATTGAGCCAGCTTGAAGCCGCCGAGCAGATGCAGGTGTCTCGCCAAACGTTCGGCAACATCATTAAGCGAGCACGTACCAAAGTCGCCAAGTGCATCGTCAACGGCCATGCGTTGGTGATTCAAGGCAGTTAATTCACGTGTTAGCCAGAAGTTATTTAACTCAGCGAGCGAGAACTCTTGATACTTAACTTGATACTTAGCTTGATGGCTCAGTAATCTGATACAACTTTCGGCTTTGCCCTTCACACACATCCTTGCAATTGCATTCGCGCTCAATGTCTAACTGTGCGAGTCCTCCACAACTGCCTTTGATTGGCTTGCGCGAAAAAATCACGCCTATCGCCATCAGTGTAACGACTCCGACAAACCCCAATAGCGTCAACAAAAAGGTCATTTACGGAACCCTCGAATAGCGCCTAGCTGATTAGGCTGTGCCATTAAAATCGAAGCTTGTTTTTTGTGCCCTTTCTCGCCGCACGTTTTATTGCTACACCCGCTATTGCGCGACTCGCGACCATAATCGAGGTCGGTTACTTCTTGTAGATTGCTAAAATCCAGAGTGGTAACTTCGGCTTTTCCTTTAGATGTAAAAACGCGAACATCATGATTGAACAAGTGCGACAGCATTTTCTTCCCGATGTGACGAACCACAACAGCTTTCACATCATAAGATTTAACGACGGACATCCATTGCTTCTTCTTATTGCACGGGCTGTCTGAATCAACCAAAGGAATAAGATGCTTTATTTGTTGTTGCTCATCGACAATCGCGATCTGTGGGGAACGAGCAAAATGGTTGCCGACATGAAGGTCGCGACAAGGTATTGCGTATAACATGGTAACTTCCTGTTATTGATGATCAGGAATTCAGAATACGCCCCATTACTGGCATATGCCAATAACTATCGTATGAGAAATAAGATTTACAGAATGGATACTTAAGTTAAGAAGTAAATCCTCAACAACATCATTTAACACCAATTGAAATAACAACTGACTCTGGCATGAACAAGCGCATTCAGTATTATTGATTTACAAAAGAGGATTGAAACCGCTAAGACAAACCAGCGTGAAGCGATATAATGCGCCTCAACAAAGAACTACAAAGTAGCCACACATGCCTAAAGATCCCGGTTTCACCACAGAATACACCCTCGACAAAACGTTTTTCGCAGAGTGTTATGATCAAACTAGCCTTCCGACTCAGTTTCCAAAAGCCTATTTAAAGGCATTTTTGTTTCTTATTTTTGGTTGGGTTCTATTGGAGTTTGAACTGTTACCTAGTGGCTACGTAGGCTGGTTTTTTATCGTTTTGAGTGTGATTGAAGCGTTCAGTGTATATTGCAAGAGAACCTGGTGGTTATGGCGACAAAAAATCAGCTCAGGTGCTGGCAGTAAAGTGGTCTTTTCAGGGGATACTGATGGTGTGAGTTATAAAAACCGTAAAGCCACCAATACTATCGCTTGGCGTGACATCGACCAACTTGAACAGACCGATCTCGGCTTTATCCTTCATATTGGAAAGCAGCGCCAATATGTGAGTAAATCTTGTCTAAGCGATCAAGCCATTGTATTCATGGTCGAACAACACGAAGCATCTAAAACATCCAAAGATTCCTAAGCTTTCTATGCTTTCTATGCTTTCTATGCTTTCTAAGCAAATTAGCATCTATGAATGCCTGCTGACTTAGCCGGCATTTTTACATCCCCCTAAGTGTCATGACTGGACTACAACAGAGGCCACCGTATACCAAATAAGTGATTGTCACCTTTCCTTATTAACTCAGCTTACTGAGTAAGTTGCTCAAACTTCGGTAAACTCTTCACAAACCTCTGATGCACATCCATGTAGGTTTGCATATAAATTTCATCGATACTGTCACCACAGGGGAAACTAGATGAGAAGTCGAGATGTTTACGGTCAATCGACAATTTGGCGGCTTCGACAATATGAGCAATGAACATTCGCGGATCTTCCAAGCCGATAGAGATACGCATTGTGGTTGGCTTGATGCCTGCTTCATTTAACGCTTCATCGCTGAGCTCTGAGTGCGTGGTCAGTGCTGGGCACAAGGCCACGGTGTTGGTTTGCCCTAAGCTCACTTGCATGCCGATTGCTGGCTCAAGCATGTCGAAGAACTGTTTAAACCCATCTCGATTGATTGGTGCACGGTCGCCGTTACCTTCCATATCGATTGTGAAAAGCGCCGCTGGTAAACCCAAGTACATGTTATTCTGGCAGTGTTCATAGTTATCGCTGTCTGGCAAAGCTGGACACGACACATTGATGTCTGGGTGAGCATCAAAGATCTTCGCGAGAGTCAGTGTATTAATCGTTTTTTGCACCACTCGCATCTCATACGTTTTCATGCCATTAAGCACTTCAAACGCTTTGTCTGCGTCTAGGAATGCGCCCTTAATGTAGTACACATTCCAAAACAGCGTTTCGTTCCATGGAATGGTGGCCGCATCGCCGTTAGGTTTGGTGAAAGTGACCTCCTCTCCTTTTGGAATAAACATGGTCTCGTTACGGCCAATCACGACCCCAGCAGTTGTGGTGCCAGAACCCGCCAGTTCTTTGGTGTAAGAGTGAATAACATAATCGGGTCTTTCCATCACATCATCACGTTTCAGTACTGGGTGTAATAAAGGCGTGCCCACTGTCGAGTCAACAATCACGTCCCAACCACGAGAGTGACCTGCTTTACTGATACTAGCAACATCTAACACGTATCCATGCGGGTTACACGGTGACTCTAGGTAGACGTAGATTTTCTTACCCGCAGCGATTCGATCCGCGTATTTATCGGCAACCTCATCAAGTCGCGTCGCAAACTCATCCCCGGAGTAACCATCCACCCACTCTACCGCGACATTCAGGTTCGAAGGCTTGCCAAACCAATCTTCCAACAGTTGGTAAGAACCGCCGTAGATATTGCGTGAAGCTAAGACAATGTCTTCATACCCAAGTAGATGGCTCAACAACCCATCAATAGCGGCCATCCCCGAGTTAAAGTTCCATGCGAGGTACTCATTGGCTCTAGAGCCTGCCTCAATATCAACCATGTGGTTAGCCAGTGAAATCGATGTTGGGTTAAGCAGTCGAGAGTAAATATCGTGCAGCGGCTCCTTACCATTAAACGCATCTTCAATCCATTCTGTACACGCAAACAAATAGGTCGCGGTACGTGTAATCACAGGGCTCGCAGAGAAAATAGCAGCGACATTATCGAAGATAGGATACGCACCTTTGGATGCAAAATTACCATTATTGGTGGCAATAGACTGGTAAGTGGCGCGCATTGGGTTTTGCAGATTGTCGAGGATCTTAGCGATCTGGAATGACAAAAAACGTTTGGCGTTAAACCAAGCGATTCGGTCGCTCTTATCGAGCTCTGAAAGGCCATCAACCGTCAATGCCCAAAGATCGTGTGTCTTGGTATTGGCTTTGTACAGTGTCGTCGCCAGTTCGATAAGCGTGACGCCGTAATCACTGTTTGGGTCGATACCAAAATGCTTGGCTTGCTCAATGGCAAGGGCTTCTGCTTGTTCGTGTTTGGTAGTTTTACGCAGCGGGCTAAGTTGAGTTGAAGTATTCATAGTTCCTAAGTCATTCCATGCTGGTTGTTCCTCCTTTAATTTTAGTTTTGTGCAGATGCTAAAAATTGCTATTTACGAAGTAAGACATACACTTTGAGCAATAATATTGCCAAACTAAATTCAATATTGATGGAATATGCCAATGGATGAGATCGATAAGAAAATACTGGCTGAACTGCAAAGCAACGCTCGGCTGACTAATCAAGAGTTGGCCGACCGAGTAGCACTGTCGCCCTCTCCTTGCTTACGCCGAGTTCGAGCATTAGAGAAACAAGGGATTATTCGCGGCTATCACGCCAGTGTTGACCAAGAAGCGTGTGGCCTGCCAGTCAATGTGTTTGTGTTGGTGAAACTTGAAAAGCCGACAGAAGAGAACATGCGAGACTTTGAACAGCACATCGAAGTGATTGATGAAGTGTTAGAGTGCTTTCTAATGACGGGCAATCACGACTACCTATTGCATGTAGTCAGCGAGTCGCTAAAAAGCTACGAGCAGTTTATCCGCAAGCAATTAACCCGCCTGCCCAATATTGCTTCGATTGAATCCAGCTTCGCCTTCGGTCAGGTAAAAACAAAGACCAAGCTGCCAGTCAGGTAATGAGTGTCACGATAACTTGGGTTTAAAGACCTCTAGATCATTATCGGCACATATAGAGCTCTGTCCATTGCTACTGACTCAGTGCCACCTAATTTCCGCGCCTAAGCCATTGAGTTAATCGCTTGGGTCAACGTTTATTAACCAGTCTTGGTTGCTTCCAGTATATTGAGATGCCCTAGGTCTCATTGTCGTGAATTCGGTTTTCGATATCCCGAAATTTCCTTTATTTTCAAAGCTGTTTTGTTATATTCATGTGAAACATTACTAATATAAGAAATGGCTTAAATGATAAAACAAAGTTGTACTTTTTTAACGTCACTGTCGCTGCTGCTATCCGCTAGCACTTTTGCATACGATCTTGAGATAGAAGCTTTTGAAGGCGAAGAACTCGCACTTTTAAAGAACGCAGAAACGTCTAGCGATAACGAATTGCTAATGCAGGCTGCTAACCTTTTAATTGAAGATTCAATGTATGAAGAGAACTTACAACGCGGATATGAGTACATGAATCAAGTAGCGGAATCTGGTGAGGTAAAAGCGATGATTACCTTGGCAGATAATTATTACTACGAAGAGCAATACGAAAAAGCACTGGCTTGGTACCACAAAGCTGAAACCAGCAAAGACCCTTATGTGCTCTACTCATTAGGCGTAATGTATTTTGATGGTGAAGGTACACCTATCGACCTAAAGAAAGGCAACGATTATTACCTAGCTTCTGCAAAAGCGGGGTATTCTGACGCTATGTATCAACTCGCATTTTCATACGATGAAGGTCAAGGCGTCACTCAAGACTTCTCCAAATCTGCGTATTGGTTTGAGCAATCGGCTAACTTAGGCGATGCAAGTGCTATGTACAATTTGGGTATTTCTTACCTAAATGGACAAGGCGTTGAAAAGAGTTGCTCTAAAGCGATGCAATTATTTAGCAAAGCCATTGAAGAAGATGAACATACACTTTCTTATGTGAAGATGGGTGATATTTACTCTTCTACGCGATACAAAAAACCGTGTGGTTTCAAAACTACAGACGCAAAAAAAGCATTAGAGTATTACACTCACGCCGCAATGCAGGGCAACGATTATGGTCAATATTCCGTTGGTTACGCCTACCGTAATGGTCACGGTACATGGAGCGATTTTGTTAAAGCGCTAGCATGGTTTGAAGTCGCGCAGGAATACGGAAACTCGGATGCAGAGAAAGAGATAATCGACGTGAAACAGTACATGTCGAAAGAAAACATTGCCGCAGCTGCGCAGCTTAAAGACTCTTTAATCGAAGATATCTGGTAAGGATAGTAACGACTCTAATTGTCATGGACTAGAACACTTCTATCCAATTACCCGTTAGAGATCGGTTTATTGTAACAGCCTCAAAACTAAGGCCTCACACACACGAGGCCTTAGTTTTATGTACAGAGCAATTTATCGCAATCAATTAACTAATTATCCTATTAGCTAATTAATTAACCGCTCCAAACCAACTGAATCACTCTCAGTCCATTCGGGTAATGAAGGTTTGTTCGTCATCGACAAAAGCCACGTAGTCGCCGTGATAGATAAACACTCGGCCTCGCCCTTCAACGATACACGCAAGCTGTGGGTTCAAATCTTCGTCAAGATTTTCACTTTGATACGTGCCGGTATCGGTGATCACACCGCGGAGTTTAGGTAAAAATCCATAGCTGCGCTTGGCTTGATCAATCAGGCTCAATTCACTGGCGGTCGAGAAGTAAGATGGGATTGGACCTGCATCTTCGATAAACATAGTTTTCAGTTCTTCAAAAGCTGTAATCACCAGCCAGTCGATGCCGTTAACGTGATGGATAAACATTGTTTATAAATACCTAGATTCTCGATAATTCTGATGCGGGGATTCTATCACTATCAGACGCGATTTGCGGCAGAACCGTATTTTCTTTTGTCCTCCAACCTCTAAGAGGATACATAGCTGATCTTCCTCGCGAGTTGGACGTATAGGCTCCTTAAAAGGAAGGAAAACTATGGCCAACGTCTACGTCAGCATCGGAAGCAACATTAACCGCGAACACCACGTCACAGAGTCTCTCAAAGCATTGAATGACCGCTTTGCACCGCTGCACATTTCTAATTTCTACGATTGCGAGCCTGTCGGTTTCGAGGGGGACAACTTCCTAAACCTAGTCGTTGGGTTTGAATGTGACCTCCCTGTCGCCGAACTGGCTCAGGTTCTACATCAAATCGAAGCAGAGAATGATCGCAAGCGTCAGACCAAAGCCTATGCTTCACGCACGATGGATATCGACATCCTTCTTTATGGTAATCAAGTCGGCATTATTGATGGCGTAGAGCTGCCTAGAGGCGAAATCACCGAGTACGCATTTGTACTCAGGCCGTTAGTTGATATTGCCGCGCAAGAACGCCACCCCACTCTAGACATCTCATTTCAGCAGCTCTGGGAAAGCTTCGATCAATTGAGCCAAAAAACCGAACCCATCCCTTTCGATATCAGTTTCACTCAGCCTTTCCATGACTGAAAAAAGAACGGCTACAAAAAGAACGACTGAACTCTTAATCACCTGAGCTTTACTGATCTTTTCTTAAAACAAGCACGTAACTGACTTCACTTTCTAAGGATTGGACACTGTTATGAATCACAACGCCATTATCACTATTACAAACCTCAGACTAAGAACCTTCATCGGCTTCAACGAAGAAGAAAAGTCTAAGCAGCAAGACATCGTCATTAACGCAGAAATCCACTACCCCGCTAACAACCTTTGCCTATCTGATGATGTGGACAACGCGCTTAACTACAAAAACATCTGCAAGAAGATCATTCAACACGTCGAATCCGGAAGGTTTCTGCTTTTGGAAAAGCTAACCAGTGACGTTCTCGGCATTTGTATCGACCATCCTTGGGTGAAATACGCTCAAGTGAGAATCGACAAGCCTCATGCACTACGTTTTGCTGACTCTGTTTCGCTCACTCTGAGCTATGAAGCAGACAACGACAATAATTCATAAGGAGTGCGTCATGCTGAACACAGAAGCCGAAAAAGTAAGAGAAGCTTTGCTCGCAAGAGGACTTGAAACTCCGATGACACCGAGCGAAATGAATCCCAACCAGAAGTACAACCGCATCAAAGGACTTTTGACGGAAGTTGTCAGTACGCTTGGGCTGGATTTAACCGACGACAGCCTTGCTGAAACACCCCATCGCATTGCAAAGATGTACGTCCATGAGATATTTTCAGGGCTCGATTACGATAACTTCCCGAAAATCAGTGTTATAGAAAATAAAATGTCGGTTGATGAAATGGTTAAGGTATCGGATATCGACTTAACATCTACGTGCGAACATCACTTCATTACTATTGATGGTTTAGCGGAAGTCGCCTACATCCCTGAAAACAAGATTCTTGGGCTGTCTAAAATCAACCGTATCGTTCGATTCTTTGCTCAGCGTCCTCAGGTACAAGAACGCCTTACTCAGCAAATCCTAGTCGCGATACAGACTCTAGTGGAAACAGAAAACGTGGCCGTGACGATTAAAGCCACTCACTATTGCGTTAAATCCAGAGGCGTCATGGATGCAAACTCTGAAACCTCAACAACCGCTCTCGGTGGTATTTTTAAAACTAACCCTCAAACCAGAGCTGAGTTTTTACGATGAGTGAAACGATATTAATAACCGGCGTGGGAAAGCGACTCGGCTTCGCACTGGCGCAGCAACTTTTAGCGGATGGATTCAAAGTGGTTGGCACTTATCGCAACGACTATCCTCAATTGCAACTGTTGCGCGACAGTGGAGCCGACTTGCAGCATGTAGACTTTTATCAGCAAAGTAGTCTAGAGAGTTTTCTTCACTATGTTGGTCAAGAATATAAGACACTCCGAGCCGTCATACATAACGCTTCAGACTGGAAGCCTGAGAACAAAAACAATCCCAGTGACAATGCATCCCAAATCATGCACCAGATGATGACGATTCACGCTACCGTGCCTTATCTGTTCAATTTAACACTCAAAGACCAACTGATGTCTGGCGATGAAACTTCAGACATCATCCACATCAGTGATTACGTTGCGGAAAAAGGCAGTAAAAAACACATCGCTTACGCGGCCAGTAAAGCGGCGCTCAATAACCTGACTTTGTCGTTTTCTGCGATGCTGGCTCCCAAGGTGAAAGTAAATACCCTCTCTCCAGCCATGATTAAGTTTAATGAGCATGACGATGAGGCATACAAAACCAAAGCGCTGAAGAAAGCTCTGATTCCCACAGAAGCGGGCTTTGAGGAAATAATCGATGGCATCAAGTTTGTGTTGGCCAGTCACTACATGACAGGAAGAACCTTACACCTAGATGGCGGCAGACATTTGAAGTAATGCGCTTACATTGTCTGCTACCTAAAACGGCTGCTATATAGCGAATGCGGTTAACTAGGAACCGCTATAAGCTAGAAACTGCTATGACCTAGAAACTAGTATAAGACTGAGGAAGACGAGTTTCTTCGTCCCAGCCTAACAATTCAATATTGATTAGTGATTTACGCTTCTCATTACACAGTGAAGCGATATTGATAATAGGAAGCTGGCTACGAAACTGCGCGGTGAGGATGACCTTTTTATTTTGACTCAGGCTGTCTCGGCATTGCGCCACAATCGCTTCAGTATCTAGCTGGTGTGCGTTCTCGATAATCTGAATATCAGCGTTCTCTTGATAGCACTCTATCAGCCAAGATACGGCAGCCACTTCTGAGCTGGTAAGCACGATGACATCTTTTGTTGTGACCAATTCTTTGAGTTCAGATAGTTTTAGTTCAGTTTCCATAAATACTCAGCAGCAAATACATTAAAGTCGATTGCCCAGTTTAGCCTGTGCCAAATGGTATCCTCTATCTATCATCTCTTGTGAACGATCAAACTCTAAGGTGCCACAAGCATTGCGTGGGATCTCAAGCGTAATATCGGCGGGATAAGCGGCCAATTTTTGGCGAGCAATGGTCGATTGCATCGCATCAAACGCTTGGTTGGCAATGTCGTAGGCTGCAAAGTTAAAGCTCATTTTACTTTTTACACTGCTACCTAGATTATCGATAAAGTGAACAACCTTCTCATGCAAATTGCTCTCTTTGGTAGGTAGGGAAACCGGTATCACTTCCTGTTGAAGCATCTCAGGTTCACCACCTAAGTTCACAGCCAGAGTAAAGTCTGTCTTATCACTAAAGGTAGGCGCAATCGGTACGGGATTGAGCACTCCGCCATCAATCAGCACTTCGCCATTAATCACATGAGGAGTGAAGAACAGTGGTAAAGAGATAGAGGCGCGAATGGCGTCAAACAGAGAACCGGATTGCAGCCAAACCTCTTTTTCATCGGCGACGTTAGCGGCAACTGCGGTATAAGGGATAGGCAGTTCTTCAATTGAAATCTCACCGATCAATCCACGCAGTGTGTCGATGATCTTGTCCCCTTTGAAGATACCACTCGATTGCCATGAAAAATCCAACATCATCGCCATATCCGATTGGTCGATACTGGTGACCCACTCTTCAAATTCATCCAACTTACCCGCCGCATAGACACCACCGATAAGTGCGCCAATTGAACAACCAGAGATGGATTTTATCTGGTAGCCATGCTCAATTAACCAACGGATGATTCCAACGTGAACCAAGCCTCTTGCGCCACCACTGCCAAGTACCAACGAGATCGTTTTTTCCATCGTACTCATCCTTTAATTCATTAGCTCTTCAAAGCTTTGGGCAAAAATTATATCACTTCGTGTCAGTGTAAGCTGTGTAATGCTTTGAAAACTGCACCACCTGCGTGCCTAAATGTGTCGCGGATTGAGATCGGGCAGCTTAAGTTGATTGCTGAAACTCATAGACTTTAGACTACCGCACTAAACTAAAAGTGAGTCATTCCAGCAAGCCTAAGCGCGACTAGGAATCTGCTTTCCGTTAGCGCTTGATACAAAAAAGTCGCCCACTTGAAAGCGAGCGACCTCTTGTTGTTCATTGTGTTTTTGAGCTCATTCTGTAAGTGAGAACAAAGAATTACAACACGCGTAAGCACTCTTCTGGCGACAAGCTCAAGAGCGTATTGGCGAAGTTAATCTTCTCATCACGCCATCTCAATGCTGCCTCTCGACCTTCTTGTGCGTGTCTGTCGGCCTCAAAATAGCTTTTTCTTGGAAGCCCGTCTGCTGGCGTCATCACCATAGACTGTTCATTCAAGCGAAGCGTAAACAAGAACTGACCACGTTGTCCGGTTTGCGCTGCAGGGTGATGCAATGTGGTATCACAGCAATAGCGCCTATCACGCAGTGCGCGGCATGTGTACTCAAAAGCATCTTGAGCACCACGTCCAGGGAACGCGGTATAAACACTGATGCCATCACGTTGCAAAGACTGCTCACCCGCCGCGAGTTGCACCGCATGTTGGATCATCCTAAAGCCCAGAACCACGCCACCAATGCTGTTCAATCCACTGTATTGAATTGCGCCTTCTAAGCTCAGATGAAGTTTGTCTTCCCCTTCATAGAGAAAGAGATCAGGCGATGCCCAATCGCTCTTTGGAATAAGCAGTTGAGTAATATCCGAGTGTTCCATGTTGGTCTCCGCAACAATGAGTGTGTTTGAGCCCACAAGGTAACGTAATGAGAATTATTATCAATAGTTTTTAACCAAAAACGTTACCCCAGAAACCACTCATCGATGGATGCTATCTGATGCTTTAACGCCAAGCATTTCTTGTTAGATATTCATTTATTACCAATAAAGCTCATCGCCTACAAATAAACAGACACATACTATCTACAGGGTCTAATACTAGTCGTCCGACTCTACGACTAATGTCTAACCGACTGAGTCTATTTGTTTTTTTTGGTTTGGTATAAGGTACTAACAACTAAATGTTGATGAATTTTTAATGATAAGTTGACGCATTGTTTTCACTTCATGCCGTGAGTCAACAACGTTTGTTGGAATAACACACCTCAGAGTGTGAACGAAAGGAATCAAAATGAGCACTACTTTAGAGTCCGCACATATACAAACAGAGAAGCCTCAAGTCCATGAGGATGAACTCACCTATGAACAACAACATAAACCAAGATCGGAATTTGATTCCCGAGAACAGTATCTAGAACACGAATTGCAAATCATGTCGCCTAAGCGCTGGCGTCCAAATTTGCCGTTTAAAGATTATCGATTTGAGATAGAAGACGCCATCCCAGCGATGGCGGCGACCATTGGTAAAGTGGTTATGGTGGGCGCTATTGCAGCCACCTTTGCTGGGGCTCTCGGATTAAATGAAGACTTCATTCTAGAAAACGTTCGTTATGAACTCCTCATCGCCTCTGTTTTCATTATTATTTTCTCTGGCTTCCTGTTGCCGACCGCGAACCTCGCAGGTACACACGGCCCACTCATTCCTTTAATTCCGATTGTGGTTGCAGCAGGCGGACACCCTATGGCGTTTGGATTGCTGATTGGCGCTTTTGGCCTAATCTTAGCCATCAGTAAAGGTGGCAGTATGTTGGCCAACCTCACCAGTAAAGGCGTGTGTGGCGGATTATTGCTCTACCTTGGCTTTGTTGGAACCGCTTCTCAAGTGAAAAAGCTGTTCGCTTGGGCTGAAGGAATTGGCATGAGCCACATCGCGTTTGTCGTCATCTTTTGCACCATTATCTTGTACGCGTTATTGGAACACTTCCGCAAACGTTGGTTAGCTGTGCCTCTTAGTTGCTTACTGGGTGGTACGATTGCATTTGCCATGGGTGCCCCATTCGCTTTCCACACAGAGCCAGGCTTACCTAACATGAACCCTATGTATTGGTGGGGAGAAGATACAGGCTGGATGCTTGGCCTACCGACGATTGAACACTTCATGGTGGTATTGCCGTTTGCAATTCTAGCCGTGGCGATGTGGTCGCCAGATTTCTTAGGCCATCAAGTATTTCAAAAGATCAGCTACCCAGAGCGTACCGAAAAAGTACACATGAACATTGACGACACCATGACCACGGCTTCAATTCGCCAAACGTTCGGTTCTTTGCTCGGTGGTACTAACTTTACGTCTTCATGGGGTACTTACATCGTACCAGCGGCGATTGCTAAACGCCCTATTCCTGCCGGCGCATTGCTCACAGCTCTGTTCTGTATCATCGCCGCGGTTTGGGGTTACCCGATGGATCTAGCTATCTGGCAACCTGTACTTTGTGTCGCTCTCATTGTTGGGGTATTTGTTCCATTGCTAGAAGCTGGCATGGAAATGACGCGTGAAGGAAAAACCACCCAATCGGCAGCGATTGTTGTATTTTCTTCAGCGCTCGTTAACCCAGCATTTGGTTGGGCCCTCACCATGCTGTTGGATAACTTAGGCTTAGTCGGTTGTAAAGAACGCAGTAGTGAACTGAGTAAAATGAGCCGTTGGGTGTTGCCTGGCATTATGTTTATTGTGCTAAGTGGTGTGATGGCATTGGTTGGCCTTCTTCCGGGGATTCCAGCGATTATCCCAAGCTTTCGTTAACCTCGATTAATATTTAGTTTTAGTCGGAACACAAAAAGGCCTCGCAATCGCGAGGCCTTGTTTTATCTGCGTTCCAACGAACAAGCAGCGAAGCAATTTGAGATGGTAAACCAAATCAACTCGAGAGCCATTCATCCAGTACTGTGATGAATTTAGGGTTGATGAGATAACCGATGGAAGCATGCGGATTGCTTTTTCCGTTGCGAATATTGAGGTTATAGATTGGGTGGATATCTTTCATTCCACCGGGTATCAGATCCAGTTTGAGCATATCCTTAAAGTCATTTTTAATTTTGCTGTCATGAGAGATAAAATCATCTTCTGCCGATATGTTTATCCATTGCTGAATGTTTAACGGGTACTTCTTCTCATCTTTCAAGCGGCTCCCTTTTAGCCTATCTTTTACGTTTTCATCGCCTAGCGGTGACCCGAGCGTCAGCAATAAGTTGACCTTCTTATCCGCACCATAGTCGTGTCTATACTCTCCGTAATGAGACAACTTCCATAACACGTCATAACTGATCATCGACCCTAGACTGTGCGACACAATCATCACATCATCCTGATTATCAAGCGCTTCCTTCAGCTCAACCATTAGCCTATGCCTGACATCGCTACCAAAATAGGTATCTTCATACCAATAATGCTCCATATCCGGCGCGACCTTGGTTATGAGTGTCTCAGCCACTCCCAGCTTTCCAAATAGCGATGAAAAAGTATCTGCTAACGCCTCTTTTAGAAAACCAATTTTAGATACCTTGTTATACGTTGTGTTATTGAACTGGCTTGCCTTGTACTTTTTGAGTTCAGACAACGCTTGCTGTCGACTTGCAGGGTCTTCCGTTGGTTTCTCTAACAATGTGTTTGATAGTTCACCGTAATAGACAAACCGTTTATCGACATCTTTAAAAGCTTGTAATGAACTTGAGTCTCCACAATCTCGCTGCAAACCATGTTCTATGGCCTCGTACCAGAGTGCTTGAAGGGGAGCTTTATCGGGCTTTTGAGCGCGACCATGAATGAATATTATTTTCTTAGCCATAGCAGAACGTCCTAAACACATAGTTAAAATTATTATCATTAGAAAGCACCACTAGATTCGGTCAGCCCTTACTAATAACAGTGGTACTAATTACGTATCTAGAGGTGGTTGATAGAGCATTTATATAACTATGAGGCCGTCGTTTAAGGACCATAAACGAGTGAACGATGCGATCATTACTCGCAAATTAAAATGAATGTATCTAGCAAAACCTCCAACTACCAAAAAGGCCTCGCAAACGCGAGGCCTTGGTTTTTTCTCTGAACGATTAACCACTATCCTTTAACAACTACAGCGCCCTACTTCACTGACTGAACCGCTTTCATCAACGTTGTGTTGAACGGCTGTCTAAGCTCCAACCATGGATGAAGATCAGCGCCGTATCCCCACTCCCACTTTTGCCATACGCGATTTGTTCGCTACCGTGAGATATCGCAATACCGTACTTAACCATTGAATCATGAGCCATGGCATTAAAGCTACCAAGTGCCATGAATACCAAGAGTGTGATGTTTAGAATTAAACGTTTCATAGTGTCTCTCTACTTACTTTAAAGGGAACACAGAAAGCGCCCCTCTCAATCAATATAGTCACTATAAAGTGTGAAGCTTTAGACGGGTCAAGGATGTTTATTAGGAAAGAACAGTACACAACTTGGTGCAACAGAAAAGCAGTTGAAAGTAGTTAAATCATGAGGGCATACACAAAGTAGGCATGCCCTTTATTATTCCTACACCGCATAATACCTATTTGGCGAAGATATATTCATTTGTGTCATAGTAAGGACCAACTCCATAACTTTCGTTATTTAACTCCTGGCATGCCTTTGAGGAAGTAATAATCACTTGATAATCACCTTTATCTTTTAGTGTCTCCATTAAATTTTTCTGCAGCTGATGGCTCCTAGAAGCATTAAGGTCACCACATTCAAAATCCAAAATCATAAAGTTAGGAAGTCTTGATTCGTTGTCAAAAATCGCATGATTAAGCATTGAGATCTGCAAACTACTCTTCTTTATTACATTCGAACTATCAGAAAATGTAACTCGACCGCCAACTGACCATTCATCTTTCCCGAAATTAATTTCGTCGCTAAGAGCTGAAGCTTCCCTAAAATTATGCTCATTTCCTAGATCAGCTTCGAGCAGTTGCTTCGCTGTCTTAGATACAGATTGAAGAACCTTGAATCTCCGTTCTTTGCTATTTCTTTCATTTTCTTCGATATGTCGATTAATGACTAACAACTCATCTTCTTTTAGTTTTTTCTCTTTTAGTAAGCTATCAATTCTTAGATATGTTTCTTTATCATCTATTTTTTCATCTAACTCACTCTCAAGCTTACTTATTTTCTTAGAGTATTCTTCAATGACGATTTCTCGTTCATTTGTTGAAGTAGACACGTTTCGAAGCTTTGATTCTTCCTCTCGTAAAGTAGATGTGATCTTAGCAAGCAGTCCACTAACTTCTTCTAAACTAACATTCAACTTATCGATAGTTTTTTTATTCTGTCTTTGTTGATACTTTAATTCAGAGAGAGTCTCTGTATATTTTTCTTCTAAGCTGTGTTTAGGGATATCATTTTTACATAAGCTACATTTACACGCTTCCGTTTCAACTTCCTTTATAGAGGAGAAACAGCTTGGACAATATGTAAAGCTCATTTCACCTAATGAGCTAAAGGTATTCTTAGATTCAAGTAGAGACTTCAATCTAAATTCGAGGCTTTTCTCAAATAACAAACAGTCGGTTATTTCCGATTTAATATATAACCTTTTTTCTTTTAGGTGTTTTATTTCACCAGTCATAACAGCAATACCTTGCGATATAACGGTTATGTTATCCGTAAAACCATCTGGTAACGATGTTGAAGACACACTAAGCTTTTTATTTTTATCTATGACGCATATCTCAAGCTCTTTCTGCTTTTTCATGATAGCGTCATCGTAATCTTTCAGTGATGTTAACTCATCAATCTCCAAAATACGCTTATAGGACTTAATATCAGATTCTACTGAGTCAATATTACGTACCAACTTCCACTTTTGTTGTCTACTTTCGTAAAGAGAAAGGTCATCAAGACCAAGAACAAAATCTCCAATAGCTTGTCGCGTACTTGCACTATCGTATCTTGAATCAACCTCACTTCTAAAAATTTTCGTAGAATCGGATGATTGACTCAAATATAAAAGCCTTAATACTTGGTGCATCGTTAGATTATTACTATCAGATGTAATTGATTGGCCCCATCCCAACGCCTCAAAGAAAAACTCTGAGAAGCTCATTTTGTTTTCACTTCGAGTAGGGCCTAGGTGTAACCAACCTTCTTCACTGCGTAAGCTATCTTCATAAGAACCATTAAATACATCTATATAAGGTTTCTTATTTGTAGTATCAATTCCTCTAGTCAGAGTTAATAAAGCATCGTCAACAGAGACTTCAGAGACAACTTTATTGTATTTTTCAATAGGTTCCTTCCACTCTCTATCTTTTAGCTCTCCTCCAAGGGCATAAAAAATAAGATCTAGTAAGGTAGACTTACCAACAGAGTGTTCACCTCTGACGATGTTGATCCCCTGATGGAATTGCTGGTCATACATCACCTTATCGCCTTTGAAAGCAATGAAGCGGTTAATCATCAATCTTTTATAGGTCATACCTGTACTCCATTAAACCAGACTTTGATTTCAAACCAGACTCACCATGTAATTTTACGTCTTTCATTTTCGTGGTGATAACTTGGAACTCTAATGATTTACGAAATTCATCACTCGCGATTTGATCAGCTAAAGGATCTGGAAGTTGGTGATGTTTAATTTTAATGAGATTATCACTGGTGTATTCAATGAGATCTTTTGAAAGTAAACTAATTAATACATTTGCGCGTATAGTTTTTAACTCAAAAAATATTTTCCTTGGATTTTCTATATACTCATAACTATCAGGTATACTATGTAAATGATTATATATTATTGAATTTTTCCTAGGCCACTTATCAATGTTTTTCAACTGACTTGGGAAAAGATAATAGAAGTCAGCAATATGAAGATAATTTATACTCACTGGAATGCTGCATGCACTCAAAATACTGAGCAGTCTATAAGCACAATGATTAGCATCTTTATATGGATGATATATTATCATTATTTCCACCTCAAATGGCACTTACCAGTCAAAAAATAGAGCATACCTCTAATCATCTCCATTGACATTGGTTGAACAACAAGAATTTCTTCGTACAAGGGAGTTATAATTCTATCTTGGATTTCATTATCAATCTTACTATTTATTTCTTGTTGTACTATTAATGGTTTTATATAACTCTTAAAATATGAGTTTATCTTACTCAAACAATGAAAATAGACTATCTGCTCTTTGTCGGATAGCTGTTTCTTAGATACCTTTCTAGAAAATTTGTTTTCCAAATATTCAGCATCTTCTAATAAATCAGTTCGATTACCTTCTATAAGCTTATTTTCTAAACCTATTATTTTCCTGCCAGGTCTAGGCGATAGAAACTCTTGAAATTCCTCGATCATATCTCGGTAAGCAGGGGCTTCCTTTGCCAATTTTTGTGAAGTCTCTATTAATATAAGCAATGCGTTTTTCTGAAGTAATACAGACGATGCCCCTGAAGATATTGGCATATCCATCGACCTATCAAGTATGTCTTCTCTTATTTTTATTTCAAAAAGTGCTTTCGTTGTATTAGCTTCTAATTCTGATATTAAATCTTCATCTAATACAGTACATGTTACATCGGCTTTGTTGCGTAATTAAATTTAAAGATAGAACAACCCCGTTTCGCGTATTTC
>NZ_JBFSRZ010000040.1:0-44168 GCF_041466065.1 Vibrio sp. 10N.239.312.C11 | reverse complement strand
TGATCAGATCGTAGGTTCTTGATTTAGTTCCATTGAATTACGCAACAAAGCCCTTCCTCACCATGGCGATCAATGAAGACAGGACTTCCGGAAAAACCTGACACTTCAAAGTTTTTTGCTTCTCCATGAGAGTTTATGTTCGAGTGAATATTAAGTTGGACATGACTTCCTGCTTGAGCTGGAGTATTAAGAATCAACCTATCTTTGGTCCCTCCCTTCCATGCTTGGTACTCGTTGTCCAGTTTCGAAAATTTTTGAAGCTTTACCTTAGCATTGTTAGCATTGTTAGATATTCGCGCAATGGCAACATCTTTTGTAACTGATTGATTCAACTCAATTACTGATAGATCAATTGAACTTGACTTTATTGAAGCTAAATCAGTGGGAGCAATACAAGTGTTACATTTTTTTTCGATACATTGATCATAATTGACACAAAAAGAATGCTTACTTGAGAGAAGAAACTCCCCGTCCTCATTACCAAATAGCAACGCGCTACTGTTAGAAATAACCTTACCTTGTAAGTTTATTTCTAGCTCTATTGTGCTTTCTTTAAAATTCATAATTGAATTCCAAATAGTTTGTGACTGGTTTATTAAAATAAACTCCCACTCTAGTCTCTAAATCTTCAACCTTAGAACTATTTTTAGTAATGAAAATTTTAGAATCATTATTGGCTAACACTCTAAATATTGTCGTTGGTGAAGGGTGGTTATGATTATTATCAGCATTTGAGCATATTAAAAAATTCTCACAATTAAACATATTTAGAAGAGCGTTATTTGTGTTTTTATCACTACCATGATGTGAAAGCTTAACAAGGTCATATCTTATTTGATCTGTACCATCCGTTCCGTAGCTTTGTATAACTGTCGTAGGATGTGCATCGCCTAAAAGTAGAACTCGATAACCATAAAAAGTGATATCTAAAGCCAAACTCGATCCATTAGGTTCTCTCTTATCTTCAACAAAACAGCTATCATCCTTCGCATGCTCTCGTTGCTCATCTATAGACAACGTTGTTCTATTTCGAGCTATCTTGATATTCCGCTGCTTCTTTTTCTCTTTTTGAAGCCAAGTTGCGTATCTTTCGAGTTTATCTCTGTTTGGAGATCTAAAATCAATTTTAAATTCATCGAATATTTTCCCCATAAAGTAACCGTCTTCGGACAATTCAAGAGGAATAATTTTATTATTGACGATATTGCTTAGTTCAATATCTTGACTTAACGATACTTTAATGTCACGAGGTTGGTGCAGAATTTTTTCGATATAATCGTGATGATTAAAAATAAACTGCTTTACTATAATTCCTTCATTTAAAAAGCTCTTAAATCCACCAATATGGTCGTCATCATTATGGGTAACGATTGCTAGGTCTACTTCTCCATCAAATATGAGTGTCTTTATCGTCTTAGCCAGTTTTTCACTAATTCTTGACGATTTGGGGCCAGAATCAATTAAAATCGTGTAATTGGTACTATGGTTGACAAGTAAAAGACAATCGCCATTTTCGGCATCCAGAGCATAGAGGGATATGGTGTTAGACATTTTCAGTATTCAATCTTCGGCAAGGTATGATATTCAAGTAAGAAGCCTTAGCATCCTTAGCTCATGTTCACTCAAAAGTTTGAGATAATTGATCTCTTACATTTATTGAAACATTATATGATAACCATCGCATAATGACATGTGGAAATCTTATTAAGTGAGAGCTTAGTTTCTTTGTTATCAGACTGTTACCCTCAGTTTATTGTAATTCTTACGATAGTGACATCGGTCTTAAAACAATTTATCCCTATACATCCCTAAATCTTATCTGGTCAGTTACCTACAAGCGCTCTACTAAGTCTGACCCCAAACAAAAAAGGCCTCGCAATGCGAGGCCTTTGATTTTCTATCTATCAGAAGAGATTAGTCGCGAAGTGCTGCGCCGAATTTCTCTGAGATTGAAGCTACGATAGCATCTACTGAACCAGCGATGTCTGCATCTTCTAGTGTGCGCTCTACAGACTGTAGGCTAAGTGCGATTGCTAGGCTCTTCTTACCTTCTTCAACGCCTTGACCAACGTATACGTCGAACAGTTTAGCGCCTGTTAGGAATTCGCCACCCGCTGCGATACACGCTTCTACGATGTCGCCAGAAGCGACTGCTTCGTCAACAACAACTGCGATATCACGACGGTTTGCAGGGAACTTAGATACGGCTACTGCTTCTGGAAGCACGCGAGTGTTGATAGCTGCCCATTCGATTTCGAATACGATAGTGCGGCCGTTAAGACCAAACTTACGCTCTAGTTCTGGGTGAACAGTACCAATGATACCCACTTCTTTGCCGTCTACTACGATAGCCGCAGTTTGACCTGGGTGAAGTGCTGGGTGCTTCGCTGCTTTGAAGCTGTATGCGATTTCGTTTGCTGAGAGCTCAAGAACGGCTTCTAGGTCACCTTTAAGATCGAAGAAATCTACAGTGTTAGTTGCAATGTCCCAGTGCTCTTCGCCACGAGTACCAGAGATAACGCCCGCAAGCATCATTTCTTGGCGCATGCCGTTTTCAGCAGTTGCTTCAGGGATGAAACGTAGGCCTGATTCGAATAGACGAACGCGAGACTGTTGACGCTTCTGGTTGTGAACAACTGTGTTTAGAAGACCTTGGATTAGGCCAAGACGCATTGCTGACATGTCCGCAGAGATTGGGAATGGCAGGATTAGCGGCTCAACACCAGGTACAACAAGTTTTTGCTGTTCTGGTTCTACGAAGCTGTATGTGATTGCTTCGTGGTAGCCACGGTCTACAAGAAGGTCACGAACGCGCTTAAGCGGTTGGTTAGCTTCTTTGTGGTCATTCATTTTAAGTGCCGCTTTAGGCGCTTGGTTTGGAATGTTATCGTAACCGTAGATACGACCTACTTCTTCAATTAGGTCTTGCTCGATTGCGATATCAAAACGCCAAGATGGAGACGTTGCCGTCCAACCAGCTTCTGTCGTTTCAACGTTACAACCTAGGCGAGTAAGAATTTCCACTACGTCTGTAGATGGGATTTCGTGACCTAGTAGGCTGTCTAGCTTAGCGCGACGTAGAGCAACTACGTTTGCTTTAGGAAGATCAGCTTCAGATTCGCTGCCGTTTACTGGCGCAATTTCACCACCGCAGATTTCAACTAGAAGCTGTGTTGCACGCTCCATTGCTGCTGCTTGAAGTGTTGAATCAACACCACGTTCGAAACGTAGAGAAGAATCAGTGTGAAGGCCGTAAGCACGTGCGCGACCACGGATGTGATCCGGTGCGAAGAATGCAGCTTCAAGAAGAACGTCAGTTGTTTCAGTAGTAACACCTGAATCTTGACCGCCAAAGATACCAGCGATTGCTAGTGCTTTGTTGTGGTCAGCGATAACAAGTGTGTTGCTGTTTAGTTCAGCTTCGTTGCCATCTAGAAGTGTTAGTTTTTCGCCCTGCTCTGCTAGACGAACCACGATACCGCCTTCGATCTTAGCTAGATCAAATGCGTGCATTGGTTGGCCTTGCTCTAGCATCACGTAGTTTGTGATGTCTACAACTGGGTCGATTGAACGGATACCACAACGACGCAGTTTTTCTTGCATCCAGATTGGCGATTCCGCTTTCACGTTTACGTTCTTAACCACACGGCCAAGGTAACGTGGACAAGCATCAGTTGCTTTGATTTCAACAGATACTGTGTCTTCAATACTTGTTGCAACAGCTTCAACTGCTGGCTCTGTAACGTCTGCGCGGTTTAGTACGCCAACTTCACGAGCAAGGCCACGGATGCTGAAGCAGTCTGCGCGGTTTGCTGTTAGGTCTACGTCGATAGTTACGTCGTTAAGCTCAAGAAGCTCACGTACGTCCATACCTAGCGTTGTGCCTTCAGGCAGCTCAAGGATGCCGTCAGACTCTACGTCGATACCTAGCTCAGAGAAAGAACAAAGCATGCCGTGCGATGGAACGCCACGTAGTTTTGCTTTCTTGATTTTGAAGTCACCAGGAAGTACTGCGCCAACTGTTGCTACTGCTACAGTTAGGCCAAGACGACAGTTAGGTGCACCACATACGATGTCTAAAAGCTCTTTATTACCGTCTGCATCAACAGCGCCGATATCAATTTTTGTAACTTGTAGTTTGTCTGCGTCTGGGTGCTGACCGCACTCAACCACTTTACCTACTTTAACGCCGGTGAATTCACCAGCAACAGGTTCTACATCGTCAACTTCCAAACCAGCCATAGTGATTTGGTGAGCTAGCTCTTCGCTGTTAATTGCAGGTTTAACCCACTCGCGTAGCCAAGATTCACTGAATTTCATAGTTTTGACTGCCCCGGATTACTTGAATTGTTTAAGGAAACGAAGGTCGTTCTCGAAGAACGCACGAAGGTCATTTACGCCGTAACGAAGCATCGTTAGACGCTCTACACCCATACCGAATGCAAAACCAGAGTATTTCTCAGGGTCGATGCCAACAGAGCGAAGTACGTTAGGGTGAACCATGCCACAGCCTAGAACTTCTAGCCATTTGCCATCTTTACGTTTCACGTCAACTTCAGCTGAAGGCTCTGTGAACGGGAAGAATGAAGGACGGAAACGCACTTCAACTTCTTCTTCAAAGAAGTTACAAAGGAAATCGTTAAGAATGCCTTTAAGTTGTGCGAAGTTTACGTTCTCATCAACTAACATACCTTCCACTTGGTGGAACATTGGCGTGTGAGTTTGATCGTAGTCGTTACGGTAAACACGACCCGGAGCAATGAAGCGGAATGGCGGTTTGCCGTTTTCCATCGTACGGATTTGAACACCAGAAGTGTGCGTACGTAGCATTAGATCAGGGTTGAAGAAGAAAGTATCGTGATCAGTACGAGCTGGGTGATCGTCTGCGATGTTTAGTGCATCAAAGTTGTGGAATGCATCTTCGATCTCAGGGCCAGACTCAGTGCTAAAGCCAAGCTCACCAAAGAACTGTTCGATACGCTCAACTGTGCGAGTAACTGGGTGAAGACCACCGTTCTCAATGCGACGACCTGGTAGGCTCACATCGATAGTTTCTTCAGCTAGTTTCGCTTCAAGCTCTGCACGTTGTAGTGCGTCTTTACGAGCTGCGATCGCTTGTTGAACAGCACCTTTCGCTTTGTTGATCTCTTGACCAGCAGTGCGACGCTCTTCAGGTGGAAGTTTACCTAGGCTTTGTAGTTGAAGAGTTAATTCACCCTTCTTACCTAAATACTGAACTCGCACTTCATCAAGTGCGACTAACGAATCTGCTGTATCAATAGCAGTCGTTGCATTAGCAATGATCTCTTCTAGATGTTGCATCATTTCCTCATCTACCAGTTGGTAGTGTCCGTATCGGATGATTAGTTTTTTTAGATAGCTACACATAGTAATCAAACACGCAACCAATGCCAAATTGAATCGTTAAAAGAGCAAGTTATTGACTAAAAACACGGCAAATTTAACGTTAGAAAACAGAATTTCATTGAAATCGATGAAATCAAAGAGAAACCGATACAAAAACGTCACCAAGTGAGACAGTTTGATTACATTCACAGAACCTTGTTTGAGGCGTGATGTTCACAGGATTTGGATAGGAAGGCTGGAACTGAGATAAGTAGGTAGACTGAGATAAGAAACCAAGGAGCGAGGTTTAAGACCACCGCTCCTTGGTTTATTCGTAGAGAGCTTAATTTGAACGTAAAGAATGGGAGCTAAAACATCGAGCCTTTAGAAGTAATATTCCAACACAACTTCGACAAAATCATCTTTGCGAGCGAAGAACAACAAGTCTTCTGGGGTTTCGTTCTCAAACAACCAAGCGTTTAATCGCCACTTGAGATTGTTGTTGATTCGGCTTGATGCTTCGAGCTTCGCGCTGTAGACATCGCTGTTGTCCAAGTCTTGAGTGATGCCTGTAAGCACTTCGGTGCCGTCTTCATCATTCAAGGCGAAACGCGCTCCAAAGAATACATCGTTTTGGCCGATGGTTTGGGCATTGTTACCTCGGCTGTCATACAGGTATTCAGCAATGAAGCCAATGTCCCAATACGATTCAAGCGCCCCAACCCATGTGTATTCAAAGCCTGTCGCCACGCCAGTGTGGTTGTCGTAGCTGTCGCGATAAATGCTTTCCAGCTTCCATAACCAATCACCGATAATACCCTGCACATCGAGTCCAAAATGCTGCATTTGTGCGTAATACGGCTTGAGCTCATTACCTTCAACACGATAATAAGGGTCGCGATTTGTGCCGCCTAAGTAGCTTAAACCGACATCCCAGTCACCGTACATTTGGCTATAGCGCAGTGCTACATCAACGTGCTTTTCTTCTCTTGAAGATTCGTAAAGTGCATCGTCCGAAACGGGTACTGTTGGCCTTAAGCGTCCGTCTTCCCCTGCAAAGGTACGCTCACGAAAATACGGCAGTAACATGGCGTCGATGGTTCCCCAGCCTTTGATTGAGGTAAAGTGCACCATAGGCTGACCCAATTTCGATTCACCATCGACCGATTCAATGGCATCGGTTTGGTTTACCACATCCACCAAGTGCGCCGATTCGGTTACACCCCAAAACACCTTGCCGACACCGGCTCGCAATTCGTAATCGTCCCAATAATTGAGATACAGAGCTTCACGAACGTCGCCATGGGTTCGCTCATCGTCTTCGCTGTCTAGGCGGTAAAACGGCGTGAAGGTAAAGCTGCCGTTGCCCTCCTCTTGCTCCCAGTAAAACTCTGGTTGCAACACCAGTGAGCTTTGTCCTTTATCTTGCCCTTGCAAACCGTCACTAAAGAACTGCCTGTGTTCGAGGTTAATCTGCCCTGCGAGCTGTGGGGTGATCTGTTCTACGAACTCAGAGCTAATTCCAGCCGCCACACATGGCAACGACACCTGCATGAGTCCAACGGTCGCTGCCAAGGTTAAAGATAACTGCGTTCCTGTTAACACAATCCTTTTCATATTCTTGCCTTACTTTGCACGTTTCAATGTGTTTTTCTGGAAATCTTTGTCCTTAAGACCGGTTTGGAACGCTAAATCTGTCGTGGTTAAAACGGTGCTTTTGCCTGTTTGATGGTTTTGCATCGACATGGTGTGTGCGCGCCAGTATTGGTTTAGGTATTGTTTGTAGTCTTGGAACGAGAGGGTTTTCAACAATGCGCCTTTACGGTCGTAAAACTCCACTTGAACGGGGCGGTAATATTGTTGGTCTAGCCATACTTTCTGCATGGTGTAGCCAGAGTTTTTATCGGTCGGTACTTGCTCTAAAACAAAGGTATCAACACCTTCAATTTTGGCGTCTTCAATGTAGTTGAAGGTGTACTTTTCTAACTCAAACGAGCTTAAGTCTTCGTAAGCAAATTCACTGCCCATAAACGGGCCCGATTTGTTGCGTGAAGAGATGCGTTTTACACGTTTCAGAGCAGGTAAATACAACCATTGGTCATCCGATTTAGAGATGTGTGAATGGTTTAAGAAAGCCGTGCCTTTTACGTCACGTGGCTCATCAAAAATAGTCAGTCCTTTGTCACCATCGTCATCGACTTCTAATGACTTCAATCGCATTAGGCGCGAGCTGCTTTCGCCTTGTTTGTTGCGAAGTAGCATTTCCATGGTCGCAACAGAATCGCCCCACCCCATATCGACGGCTTTGCGTTGCTCGGCAATCTCTAAGCCTTTCGCTGGGTCTGCTAATGCTGGGAAAGCTGCCAACGTGCTCAGTGTGAATAATGTAGTAACGAATGTTCGTTTAACGCTTTTCATAAATTTCTCCTTGAGTCAGCCCACCGCAGCAGGCTGACGATTCCTTATTTGGTTGAAGCAGACAGTTCGCCAGTTGGGTTAGCTTGCGCTGATTTAGGTGATTGTGGTTCGTGCTGAGGTTTATCTGAATAGTGAGTCTGTTTGTCGAAGATCATCAGTAAGCTCGGTAGCAAGATGAAGTCGACTACCAGCGCAATGAAAATCACAATCGCGCTGAGTAAGCCCATGTCGGAATTGAGTCTGAAGCTCGACATCGCCAGTACAGAGAAACCAGCCACAAGCACGACAGTCGTGATCCACAGTGCGCGGCCAACTGTGTGGAACGCGTAACGAACGGCTTCCTCCGCTGATTTCCCTTCTAATCGTGCTCGTTGGTATTTACTCAAGAAGTGCACCGCATCATCGACAACGATACCCAACGTGAGCGTGACCACGACCGACAGGCCAAGGTTGATTTCACCGGAGATGAGCGCCCATAAACCAAAGCCAATAATCGCCGGGGCAATGTTTGGTACTAGGCTAATCATGCCTAAGCGAACTGAGCGCAATGCAAAGATCATCAAGCCAGAGATAAGCACTAAGGTGATAGGCAAAGTTGATAACATGCTCGCCATGTTGGTTTCGCCAATATGAGCAAACATCAGAGATGGACTGGATGCGACTACTTCATATTGCGGCGCATTAGCGGCAAACCATGAGTAGATGCGTTCTTCGAGTTCCACCAATTCCACGCTGCCGAGGTTGTCGACCGTGAGTACCATTTTGATCGACGATTTATCGACGTTGATCTGGTTGTTCAAGTCCAAGCCGTACGGCAGAGACATCTCGTAAAGCAGTAGGTATTGTGCGGCAAGTTCACGGTTAAGTGGCAATTGGTAATAGCTGTCATCATCGCCGTGCATGTTCTTATTCAAACGCATGTAAACATCGGAAAGCGTGGCGACATGGTCGGTTTCAGGTTGAACACGTAGCCAATCGGTAAAGTCACCAATCGCTTGCAAAAACACAGGATCAGCAATCGCTTGAGATTCATTGGTTTTGACCGCAATGCTGATGGTCGTCATGCCGCTTACTGTCTCTTCCATGAAGTCCGCAGCTTGTCTGAATTCGCTTGAGGTATCGAAATACTTCACCGATTCATCATTCACTTTGTTCAACGGAATTAACGCCGCAGCGCCAACGATTACTAGAGTAGAAATAGGTAACAGTGCTTTACGGTTGGTTACGACAAAATCACCGAGCTTATCCATAAAAGTGACTTTGCTTACCGCGGCTTCATTTGTTGGCAGAGTTTTCACTGGCAAGAGTTTTAATAGCGCAGGCAGCATAGTCACAGATAGGAAACACGCGATGATCACGCCCAATGCCGACAAGTTACCGAAGTCTCGCAATACGGGAGAATCCGACATGTTCATCATCAAGAAGCCAATCGCGGTGGTCACTGAGGTGATCAGAATCGGCATAGCATTGAGCTTGATGCTGTATTGAATAGCTTGTGCTTTCTCCATTCCGCGTTGCATGGCTTGTCTCATGGTCACAATCACGTGAACACAATCGGCAACTGCAAGGGTTAATACCAAGGTTGGAACGTTAACCGTCGCGGTGCTGAGGAACATCCCTGCCCAGCCAGACAAACCCATGGTCGCGACAATCGAAGAGATAATCACAACTAAGGTAGCCACCACGCTAAAGAACGAGCGCAACATAAAGGTCAGGAACACCAATACCACCAACAGCATTAACGGCACGAGCGTCGAGCTGTCTTCTTGAGCCGACATCATAAACGCGTTGTTCATGGCAATGATGCCCGCTTTATGGAATTCGACGCTCGGGTAATCGGCTTGGTACTTGGCGATCATAGTATTGATGGCCGCGATCACTTCTTGCACTTCGGCGGTTTTATCCACTTCAGGCAATTGCACGGTAACGTTAACAATGGTCACGTCACCAGAGGCCGATACCAAGGCATTCTTAAGCAGTGGTTCGTTGAGGGCGATCTGTTTAACTTTGGCGATTCGCTCTGGTGTGTGCTCGTATTCTTCGTACAACAAGTCTTCAACTAACAAGTCATCTTCAACGGCTTCGGTATGCTGATAATTGGCCAGCGAATCGACACGGCTTGAGTACGGGATCTGCCACGCGTCAACCGTGAGGTTTTGAATTAATGTGAGGGTTTCTGGGGTGAAGACATTGCCATCTTCAGGTGCAACAACAATCGCAAGGTTGTCGGTTTTTGCAAAGGTGGTTTGAATCTCATCGAACGCCATCAACTGCTTGTTGGTGCCTTCGAAGAAGATGTTGTAGTCCCCTCTAAAGTAGAGGTTCTTCGCCCCAAAAGCAGAGAGCATGATGATTGAAAAAACCACCAGCAGAACGATAAACGAACGCTTAGTCGGTATTGAGTGCAAACTGTTATCTAGATTATGAGCCTGTTGACCTGAGTTGAATGAATGATTCTCTAAATCGGGTTTTTTAGTTAAATCGAGGTTACTAGTTGAATCAGGGTTACTCATTAAATCAGAGCTATTGGCTAAATTGGGCTTCTGGCTGTCATGTTCCATCACAGTCTCCATTTGTGACGATTCGTCATAGTTGTGTCTTAAAAAGCCAGCCGGAGCTGACAAAAGACACAATTCTTAGTCATATACTCAAGAAAACCAAAACCACACTAGGCAAACTTAAGTTTATGACGAATCGTCACTAATGGTTATTAATAAACCCACACGAGTGGGCTTAATGGAAGATTATCGACCTACTGACTCTAGGTAAGCGACTTCTTCACTGAACAGTTCTTGTTCTACACGGCGCCAAGTTTTGCGGTAATCCCAATCGCTAGAAAGGGGCTGCCAATTTAGGCCGTCTAGTAGCATGTTCGCGTTATGTAATACTGAATACGGGTCTTGTAACCGCTTGATACAATGACTGTTTGATGCGTTCTGTGACAAGGCATTTGAACCAAATGCGATTGACCAGTTAGCAAACACGATGGCATCTGAACCCACACCAGAAGAGAACTTAAGGTCACCGGCTTCTACTGCTCGGTTTACCATTGAATCGGCTTGTTCAATCACCAACTCTTCCAGTTCATTCATCTCGGTTACACGTGCACTAGACGCTTTCTCTAGTACCCACGGGCTTTTCGCCATGATCGCACAGGTTGATAGTACCGGTTCCATGCGAGCATAGATTCGGTAAGCAACGTGCAGTGCGACAATCTTTTCACGTGTGTTGCCTTCAAACTCTCCAGAACGAGCAAACATCAATGCCTCGGTCTTTAAAGAGTGAATACACAAGGCTAAAACCACGTCTTCTTTGCTGCAAAAGTGATTGTATATCGTACCTTTAGAATAAGAACTTGCTGCCGTTAGCCTATCCATCGTGAGGTTTCCGAACCCTTGTTCTCGAACCAGATCTTTTGCTAACAACATCAATTCTACTTCTCGGTCTGCTATAGACTGCTGCTTTTTAGACAACACGCCTTTGCAACCAAAGATACCTTGTTTATCGCCTTTACAACCAAAGCCAAACATAATTTCTCAGTCCGTATTTGAGCTTAGCTATCATCTAAGCTTCGCCAGTATTTAAAACGCTCCTATCCAATATATTAACACGAATAGTAAATTCATGTAGTTAACCATTTTGTGACGCTTCGTCATTTCTGACTTATCGTCATAATAGCGCAAATATTGATCATATCAAGGTGTTTCATAAAATTAAATTCACTTTATGAATAGATGAGAAAACCATCAATAATCACATCGCGTTACTCACCAGCCTGCCGTCATTAACTGGCATAGCATCAGTAACCAACATAAGATCAATAACCGACACAGCATCACTAACCAACGCAACATCACTAACCAACGCAACATCACTAACCAACACAGGAAGAAGCGCCTTAGTTTGGCGAAACCAATACAAGCCCATTACGCTGTCTTCATCTAAATAGAGCATGATGGTTTAGGACTGTCAGCTATTCGAGCCGAATGGAGGGGTACGTAAACCACGAGAATGAGTGAGTTCAGGTTCACTTTTTGGTGCAGACCTCTCCTTATGGTTAATATTTGGCTTACTAATGCCGTTTTCTACTAAGTTGCTATAAATTAGGTAAGGGGTGACTTACAATAGTGACAACGACTTACCTTTTTTGAGAACACGATATTGAGCGCCAAATATTCTTATTTAGCTTGGCAAGTGAATACTTCTAGCCCAGCAGAAAAGCTTGTTTTATTGATGCTTGCAGACGGTGCTGACGAATTCGGCTACACCAATGTGTGCTTACAAACAGCAGGTCAACTTTGTGCTCTCTCTACGTTTGGTTTAGCCGACTGCCTTAAGTGTTTAGTCGACCAAGGTTTTCTCGATAAGATAAAAGTAGATTATCGAGATCAAAAAGAGATTCACGTTTTCAAAATGCTCATTGAGCAAGAGCAAGCTACGGCGCACGTTGAGGTTCAACCGACCAACAGTATTCCTGTCTACTCTACGGCACCTGCACCTAAGTTTCAGCCTGCTCCGGCACCGATGCAACACATGCAGCATGCCCCTCGCCCACAAGGCCGAGGCTCAATGAACAGCAACACCGTATCTACTCATGATCTCAACGAAGAAGAGATACCATCATGGGCAGAACGTGCGTTTAAATTCTCCGGTTTGACCGGTGACCATAGTTTAGTATGGAAGAAATTTGTCCTCTGGTATAAAGCCAAAGCCAATGAATTAATGCCACTATCTCGGATTGAATCCAAGCTGCAGTACTGGCTAGTTAACGAGAAGCAAAATGAAAGACAACAACAGCAGAAGACCTCTCAATATTCAGGAAATGCAGGACAAGCTCAAGGAAATGGGTATCGACAAAAGCTTAGCCCATCTGAACGCTTCAGGCAGCAGCTCATTCAAAAAGGCAAAAAGCCAACCTTCTGAGCCCGCTTCACCTGTTGTTCCTGACTCTACAGGCTCTGTAGTACCTGAGGTTATTGAAGCACAGAGCACTGAAGTAGCGACACCCAATGCTGCTAGCACGGGTTCGTCTCAACAAGTGCCTGTTGTTGACCAAGATCCCGCAGAGTTGGAGCTGACCGATTGGTGTATCCATGTTTTCGGTTCTTTCTTGAGCGTGTACGAAACTCAGTGGGAATACCAATACGGTAGTGAGCCAAGCGGAAAGTTTCTTGAGTTTGCGCACTCTGTAGACTCAGACGGCCTTAATCGCGTGCTAATGCACTGTCATGAACGTATTCAACTAGGCAACAGTTGGCCGCCGCAAATGGGTGAGCTTTGGATTCTAAAGGATTCATTAACAGAAGAAGAGCTGCTTGATAGCCGCATTCGCGTGTTGTCACGCACAGCTGTTAACAACATAGAAAAATGGCTTATCCAAAACAAGCTGTACGACTTGAAACGCACCGCTGAAAACAAGCTTGATGGCCTGTTTAAGAAGTACTATTTGGAAGCAAAACGTTTAGATGAGAAAGGCATGCTAGAAACTGAATTACCGCAGTTCCTTCTTGCTGCTAACTCCGTAAAGAACCTGAACGATTTAAAACGTGAAGAGTACGAAAGCCAACACGGCAAAGCGATTAACCCAAGAATTCAGAAAATTCTAAACAGTAAAAAGTAGCCGTCTTGTCTACGGTCTACGGTCTACGGTCTACGGTCTACGGTCAAAAAATACCGTCAAGATTACCCGGTCAATAGATACAAAAATGCCAGCTATCAAGCTGGCATTTTTTATGAGTTTTATTAACCCATCAAACAATTATCCGACCGCTATTTACGATCGCCTTACTGATTAATTACAGTAGGTGGATAGTTGCGTTTAGAGAGAAAACGCCTGAGTCGTCATCTTTCATGTTGAAGTTTTGGTAGCTAGCGCCTACAGATAGTGGGCCAAAGATGAAGTATTCTGCGCCTACACCGTACATGATATCAACTTCGTCTTGCTTGAAGCCGTTCGCTTTAAGCTCGTAAGAGTGAAGACCACCCTTCGCGTATACGTGAAGAGGACCAAAGTCGATGCTTGGTTTGATTGCTAGGTAAGTTGTGCTTGCGTCTAGTTTAGTCAGTGTTTGGTTGCCGTATTTAACACTGTCGAAAGAACCTAGATCCCAGTAACCCGCTTCAACACCAATAAATGGAAGGATGCCCGTACCCACGTGGATACCCATCGCTGTCTCTTCTTGATTACCTAATGAATTTTGACCGCCCATTGCGCCGCCGTACAACCAAGAATCAGCCATCGCTGTTGAAGATGCACCTAGCAGTGCTAGAGCCAATAACGTTTTTTTCATATTCGACCTTTTTCGTCCTGTTGGCAGGCCTTGCGTGGTAATGAATTGCCACCAAGTCGCCCTGTATGTAATAACTATTCAATTAGTAATGCAATAAGCAAGATTTATACCCAAACCTTGCCACTGCGTCTAGCTTTATTCGTTTAGCAAGCATCAATCGCGTTTTTAACACGCTTATCTGATACTGGGTAAGGTGTACCGAGTTGCTGTGCGAAGAAGCTTACACGAAGCTCTTCTATCATCCAACGCACCTCTTTTACATTTTCTGGAACCGCGATCCCTTTTGGAATTTTATTCAGCAGCTCTTTGTAATCATTCATTACAGAGTCCACTTTGATCATATGAAGGCGATCTTTATTCGGGTCAATCGGCAGTTTTTCCATTCGGCGCTCTATCGCTTTCATATAGCGTAGAATATCCGGCAAGCGTTTCCAGCCGCATTCTGTGGCAAACCCCTTAAAAATCAAACCTTCTATTTGAGCTTTAATGTCTGAAAGCGCAAATGCCATTGAAAGATCGACACGCCCTTTCAGCTTCTTACTGATGGCGAATGCCGTGGTTAAGATGGTTTCAACCTGTTGAGCAATCTCAACAACTGTGTCATCTAACTCTGCACGTACGTGTTCTTTTAGAGCTTCAAACTGCTCTGGCTCCCAAACTATGCCGCCCTTCTGCTCAATCAGCTTATCAATACCACAAGCGATACAGTCATCGATAAGATCGAGCACCTGTCCGTATGGGTTGAAGTACAAACCGAGCTTAGATTTGTTCGGTAAATTCGAGTGCAAGTATTTGATCGGCGATGGTACGTTCAACAGAATTAAACGACGCTGACCCGATTTCATTGCAGTGATCTGCTCTTGTTCTGTTTCGAACAATTTGATCTCTACGCTGTCTTTGGTGTCCACCAGTGCTGGGAAGGCTTTAACATCATAGCCACCACGTTTCTGCTGGTAGACTTTTGGTAACTCACCAAAGCTCCACGTATGCAGGTTTTGCTGCTCGATGTCATCGTCTGCCACTTTAGAAAGTGTTTCTTGAACCTTGTCTTTCAGGCTCTCTTTCAACTCATGCAGGTCTTTCTGCTCTTTCAGTTTGCGCTTGCGATGATCCACAGCACGGAATGTTACCTTTAAGTGCTCTGGAATCTGGTCTAACTTCCAGTCATCACGTACCACTTCCACACCTGTCATGCGGCGCAACTCTTTCTCAAGGGAATCCAATAGTGGAGCTTCAAGTGGCGTTACTCGAGCCAAGAACGCATCGGCATAGTTTGGCGCAGGCACAAAGTTACGGCGTAGCGTTTTTGGTAACGACTTAATCAGGCTAATCACCAGTTCCTGACGTAGGCCTGGGATCTGCCAATCAAAACCGTTCTGGTCGATTTGGTTCAAGATAGGCAGCGGGATATGTACCGTTACACCATCGTTGTCATCGCCCGGCTCAAATTGGTAGCTCAGCTTCAGCTTGATACCATTTTGATGCCAGAAGTTCGGGTAATCCAAATCAGTAACGTGGCTAGCATCGCCTCGGAACAGCATCGACTTTTCAAAGTTAAGCAGTTCCGGTGTTTTCTGGCTGGTCTTCTTCCACCATGTGTCGAAGTGACGTCCTGAAACCGCCTCTTCACCAACACGTTGGTCATAAAAGTCGAACAGTTCATCATCGTCGATCAAGATGTCACGACGACGCGATTTATGTTCTAGCTCTTCCACTTCTTGTAGAAGCTTACGGTTTTGTTTGAAGAAGGCATGTTTGGTTTCCCACTCACCTTCAACAAGTGCGCTACGTACAAACAACTCACGGCTGACGGTTGCGTCAATCGCACCGTAGTTTACTAAGCGTTTTGGAATGATTGGGATTCCGTAAAGCATCACTTTTTCGTGTGCCATTACTGCCGCTTGCTTCTTCGACCAATGTGGTTCGCTGTAGCTACGCTTAATCAAGTGTTTCGCTAATGGCTCAATCCATTCAGGCTGAATTTTGGCGATAACACGGCCCCAAAGTTTTGAGGTCTCCACAAGCTCAGCAGACATGATCCACTTAGGCTGTTTCTTAAATAGGCCAGACGCTGGGAAGATATGGAAGCGTGCGTTACGAGCACCTTGATATTCATTCTTCTCTTGGTCTTTCATACCGATGTGTGAAAGCAGACCTGATAGTAATGACATGTGGATGCCATCGTAGCTGCCCGGCTCTGTATTCAGCTTGGTATCTAATTCACGCATCGCTTGGTGAATTTGGAAATACACATCTTGCCATTCACGGATACGTAAATAGTTCAGGTAATCTTGCTTACACTGTTTGCGGAACTGGTTACTCGACAGCTCTTTTTGTTGCTGCTTAACGTAATCCCAAAGGTTCACAAACGTGATGAAATCTGACTCTTTATCGAAGAAGCGCTTGTGCTTATCGTCAGACGATTGTTGCTTGTCTGATGGACGCTCACGCGGATCTTGAATTGACAATGCAGAGGCAATCACCATCACTTCATGTAAACAGCGGTTGCTTGGCGCTTCAATCACCATACGTGCTAAACGTGGATCGATAGGTAGCTTAGCGAGCTTACGACCAATCGCGGTTAGCTTCTTCTTGTCATCGCCATGGTTCTTATTTTTATTCGCAGACGGTTCGACTGTCGCAATCGCACCCAACTCTTCAAGCAGCCTTACACCATCTTGAATATTGCGCTTATCTGGCGCTTCAACAAATGGGAATGCTTGAATGTCGCCTAGGCCCAGCGCTGTCATCTGAAGGATAACCGATGCTAGGTTAGTACGAAGGATCTCAGGGTCAGTAAACTCTGGGCGTGATTCAAAATCTTCCTCAG
This sequence comes from Vibrio sp. 10N.239.312.C11, assembly GCF_041466065.1. Lineage (NCBI taxonomy): Bacteria > Pseudomonadati > Pseudomonadota > Gammaproteobacteria > Vibrionales > Vibrionaceae > Vibrio > Vibrio sp. 10N.239.312.C11. The sequence goes on along the minus strand of NZ_JBFSRZ010000040.1, from coordinate 27,284 downwards.
AGTACAGACGAATACAGATACCTTCCGCAACACGACCACAACGACCTTTACGCTGGTTAGCACTCGCTTGAGACACTGGCTCAATCGGTAGGCGTTGTACTTTAGTACGGTAGCTGTAACGGCTAATGCGCGCCGTACCCGGGTCGATGACATACTTGATGCCCGGAACCGTTAATGAAGTCTCTGCCACGTTGGTCGCCAGAACAATGCGTCGACCAGTATGAGACTGGAAGATACGGTTCTGTTCACCCGCCGATAGACGTGCATAAAGCGGAACAATTTCGGTATCACGCAAGTTACGTTTACTTAAAGAGTCGGCAGTATCGCGAATCTCACGCTCACCGTTCATGAAGATCAAGATATCGCCTTGACCTTCATCACACAGCTCATCAACGGCTTCAAAGATACCTTCGATTTGATCGCGGTCTGAATCACTGTCATCACCACCTAGTGGGCGGTAACGCGTATCTACTGGGTAAGTACGGCCTGACACTTCAATGATCGGCGCGTTGTTAAAGTGCTTCGAGAAACGCTCAGGATCGATAGTCGCCGACGTGATAATCACTTTCAAGTCTGGGCGCTTTGGTAGAAGCTCTCTCAAGTAACCCATGATGAAGTCGATGTTCAGGCTACGTTCGTGCGCTTCATCGATAATGATGGTGTCGTACTGGCTTAAGAAACGGTCGTGTTGAATTTCCGCCAGTAGAATACCGTCGGTCATCAATTTGATTTGGGTGTTTTCAGAAATTTGGTCGTTGAATCGAACCTTGTAACCAACGAACTCACCCAACTGCGTTTCCATCTCTTCCGCAATACGGTTTGCAACCGAACGCGCCGCAAGACGACGAGGCTGAGTATGACCAATTAGGCCAAAACGACCTCGGCCAAGCTCAGAACAGATCTTGGGTAACTGAGTAGTTTTACCCGACCCTGTTTCACCCGCCACGATAACTACTTGGTTTTCAGCAATGGCTTTCGCAATATCATCGCGCTTTTGGCTTACTGGGAGAATCTCTGGGTATTCGATGGTTGGTTTCTGCGCAGCACGCTGAGTTGCCGTCATCATTGACTTGGCAATATCTAACGCAATCTCATCGAAGACAGCGTGCTTAGATTGTTCGTTCTTGATTTTACTCGCGCCAGTAATTCGCTTACTCAAACGGAAGCGATCACGCATCATACATTCGTGGAGCGCTTTACGAAGAGATACTGGGCTATTCTGAGATGATTTTGTCTTTGTCGCTGATTGTTCAGTTTTTTTGGTATTTGATTGTTCAGCATTTAATTGTTTAGCAGGTCGGTTCGATGCAGGCTTATTTGATTTCGCTTTGCTCTGTGAAGAACTTGGCTGTGCTGCATTCTTGTTGTTATCTGCTTTTTCCGGAGACGAAGTCAAAGCGTGTCCTATTGTTGTACTTATTAAACTCGCGCGATTATATCACAAGTCTCAAACAAAAAAGCCTGACAACAAAGGGAAAACCTTTTGCTATCAGGCTGATTAGTCACTCTCACGTTAGTAAAAGCGATGGAAGCGTGACGAACGCAAACCGAATGTTTCAAAAATCACAGTTAAAAACTAAACGCTAAAAACACCTGTTATAAACTGCCTGCTAAAAACCGTGCTTAAAACTCGTACTGTAGATAAACCGTGTTGTAGTTACTGCCGCCTTTGATTCGACCAAACTGAGAGGCGTTTTCAAAAATAGCAGAGCGGTGATGCAACGAATAGCCGAACCATAAGTTGTTCAGGTCATTCTTACTCATTAAGTCACCTACGTTTACATCGACCGAAAAGTCGAGGTAATTAAGCAAATGGCTCCCGTTATAACCTTTCTCTTTCATCTCTTTCGCTTCGATGTAAGTCAGCGAATCGATGTAAGACATACCTTCTGCCACACCAACACGCCATTGTGTCGGCCAGTCGAAAGTGTAATACGCTTTGATAGCGACAATGTATTCAGTGCTGCTTGACTGAACATCTGAATTCCAGTGATGCGCGATACCCGGTGTTAAGTAGATGTCCAATGGGAAACCGAAGATCTCATCGGTTAACGGGTGGCCATAGAAGAAGGAGGTCAACTGGTTGTTGTATTCGTCTTTCTCCCTGTTGAATTTCATGATGTCGCCAATATTCGATGGCGTCGCCCAGCCGTGTGCAACACGTAAATACAGCGCATTGCTCAGCTTAGGTTTTGGCGCTTTGGTTTTATCATTGAAAAAGCCAAAACCAAGGTAAAGTTCGCCTTGATAACGGTCTTCGACAATCGACGAATCGTAAGCGTTGTCATCCAGTCGAGTCACACTGGTTGAACCCAATAAGTATAAGTTCGAAACCACATGGTAACGCGCTTCTACACCGACATTCAGGTCCACACCTGCGCCGATGGTTTCATTGGCTGCTGAGTAATACTCGCTGTTGAAATCCGCACTTTTATAGCGCAGTGTCGCACGCGGAGTGAACTCCCAGTCTCCGGTTTCATACTTGGCTTTCGCACGTAAGTTACCGTGAAAATTGAATTCACTGTCGCTCATTAACTCCGTTTCGACAGACCAAGGCCCATCAAGTTGGTAAGTCAGTTGAGCACCAAAGTCCGCCGTATCACCTTCAATTTCATTCTGCTCAGATGCTGGGATATCAATAAAGCGCATGCGAGAGATAGCATTAAGAGACCATTTCTCGTCATCGGGTTGATAAAGGTAAGCACCCATCTCAGTTCCATCAATGAACACATAGTCGTTCTTGAAAAATAGCATTGGAACAAAAGAGCTAACCGTTTGGTCGCCACCTGATGTGTCGTAAGGAATACTTGCCGTACGAAACATTGCAGCGATGCCCCACTCTTGCTCTTCAGCGGCCCACGCATTCGTACTTAGGAAAACGCTACTGACGAAAACAACGCCCGACGAAGCGAGAGTCGGTAAATATTTGAGCTTCATTCTTATGTAATTACTCTTTGTAATAAATTTTGTGTTACTGAATAGACATTTATTAGCCATAACGGCTAACTAATTTTAGGTTTGAGCGGCATTGACCGTTACAATGTAGAATATTCTCGGTTAAATGAAAGCATTGTGAAAGTCTCCGAATTACAAAACATTATAGATCACTTACCCAAAGATTCCGATCCGGATATTGTTATTGGTGAGGCATGGTTGCCCGAGCGTTTGGTGAATACCAACCTAGACGGCGACATGCTATTTCTTGAGTTCGATAATGCCCCTGAAGACAATCAAGGGGATGAAGAAGGCCGTGGTTTTGTTGAACACGAAATTGCTATGATTCGTGAAAAACTAGAGCAAGTGTTAGACGACACATCCGATACTAAGACCAAAGCCGATGCCCTATTGGCAATATTTCTAATGGGCCATGAACTTTCTAGCTCGGAAGTTATCGAAGTTCTTGAAGCAGATGGTTCTGAAACAGCTGAGTCTGAAATGATCGCGCCTGACATAACAGAGCCTGAAACGAACAAGCTCGAAACAAAACAACACCACGACGACTAGCCACCAACGATTTTAGGTACCGTATTGAAACCCTCTACGACATCATCTCTTCCCCTGTTACTCGCCGGACCCATTTTAAGAAAAACGACTGCAACTGAAGTCGTACTTTGGTTAGCCACCAGCTCGCCTCTGACAGGCAGAGCCGAACTGTATACCCGTAATTCTGACGTAGAGCCAGACCAACCGTTTTATACCTCATCGCTTGAAGATCATGATTCGATTCAAATCGGTACACATGCGTGGGTAACGCTCATCCGCTTACAAGGCGAGTTCCCGACGAATACACCTCTAGAGTATGACGTTCACACAGAGTCAGGCTCATTAAAAGAGCTTGCCCCTCACCTTGTTTACAACGGTAAATCTCGCGTTGAGTTTAAGATATCGACCTCGGCTGATTACATTCTTCATGGCTCTTGCCGTAATCCACATCATCCAAGCAAAGACAGCCTAGTCGCAGCAGATAACAAGATTGCCGATCAAACCGTCGCTGAAAGACCCGATATGCTGATGATGAGCGGCGATCAGATCTACGCTGACCATGTGGCAGGCCCAACACTTGATGCTATTCAGCAAGTGATTCAATTGCTTGGCCTAGTGGGAGAGAGCTTACCGACTGACTCGCAAGTTAACCGAATCAACAGCAGTGACGCCTTATTTGAGAGCGAATATCACTTATATCAACGTGATCAGTACTTGCCACACCACACCACTTCAGAATCCATGCTCGATAAGTTCTTCCCGAATCGTGGCGTACCGATTTTTAGCTCTACCGATTGTGAAAACCACTTGGTCACGCTGTCTGAGTTTATCGCGATGTACCTGTTAGTTTGGTCGCCGACACTGTGGCAGTGTGTCAATCGAGAGCGCTTAATTGAGAATAACTTCACTCAAGGTGGACGCCAATTAACACCGACTGAGCAGCAACAGTGGCGTGATGAAAGCGTCATCATGGATGATTTCATTGCTGGCTTACCGCAAGTACAACGTCTGTTCGCACATATCCCTACGTACATGATCTTTGATGATCACGATGTGACCGATGATTGGAACCTTACCGTGGGTTGGGAACATGCCGTAGACCAAAACCAGTTCGCAACTCAAGTCATTGGTAACGGCCTTGCGGCTTACTGGATGTGTCAGGGCTGGGGTAATAAACCGGAGAGCTTCGACGAGACATTCATCGAGCAAGCAAAACAGCTTTTTGTCGATCAACCGCGCGTTCTTAAACAAACGCATGACGTTGAACAAACGAACAGTGAAACCGGCGATGCCGCGACTACTCACTCTGTTAGCGACATCGAGCCAAACAAGCATCGAGCCTTCATTGAGATGTTGAGTCGCTTTGAGGAGTGGCATTACACAATAGATACTTCACCCAAAGTCATTGTGTTGGATACCCGAACCCGTCGCTGGCGTTCGGAATCTCGTATGAATAAACCTTCAGGTTTGATGGACTGGGAGGCCTTGATTGAATTTCAACATCAATTGATGCATCAAGATAAAGTCGTGATTGTTTCTGCTGCGCCAATGTTCGGCGTTAAGTTCATTGAAACACTACAAAAAATGGCGACAACAATTGGTAAGCCATTGGTGATTGACGCTGAAAACTGGATGGCACATCCGGGCAGTGCCAATACGCTGATCAGTATCTTTACCCATACCAAAACACCGACCAATTTCGTGGTGCTTTCGGGCGATGTTCACTACTCCTTTGCTTACGATATCAAGCTTAGATACCGCCGAAATAGCCCGAACATTTATCAAATCACCTGTAGTGGCATTAAAAATCAATTCCCAGCGCCGCTGCTTAAATTCTGTGATGTGTGGGACAGACTATTGTATAGCCCGCGCTCGATTCTGAACTATTTCACCAAGCGAAAGCGCTTAAAGATCGAGAAGCGGAGCCCAGACAATCAAACCTTCTATCGCCTTTCAAACCGAAGTGCGATTGGTGAATTAAGGCTAGATGAGGATGGTAAACCACAGTCGATCACAACACTTAGTGGTGACGGTAAAACCACCCGCTTTCCTGAACCTTACTAGGGCGTGTTCCTTATTGCTGACCTCTTCGTAATGTCAGTTTTAAGTAAAGACGCTTGCGATCACACTCCGTAGGCCCAATAGTAATAATATTCACCATAACTGGAATGCTCTTATGTTTAACTCACTTACCTCGTTATTTAAACAATTAGTTGACGGCTCTGATTTAGGCAAAACGCCCACTGCCTCACCTAACTTAGCCATCGCCAGCTTGTTATGCGAAGTCGCTGGTGCAGACCACGCGATCAACGAATCAGAGCAACAAGCCAAACTGCACTTACTTCAGCGTTTACTGAACATAACCGAAGAAGAATCAAAAGCTTTATTAACACAAGCTGAGCCTCAAGTTGAACAATCTGTTTCTCTGTACGATTTCACTTCTCAACTGCGAGAGCTTTCGCAGCCGGTTCGCATAGAATTAATCAAAGCTATGTGGGAAGTCGCGCATGCGGATGGAGAGATTGACCCACTTGAAGATTCAGTGATCCGTAAAACCGCAGAACTGCTCTACGTTGACCACAGTGACTTTATCAAAACGAAGCTGAACGTCATCGGTAAAAGCTAACCAAAGGCTCGATACTCACGTTAAGTGACTGGATCAACGTAAACGGTCGCCATGCATGATGCCTTTGAGCTCTAACGGCGTGCCCTTCTTAGTGACATAAAGGCCGCGCTGATTTGATACCAACACACTGCGCTTGCCTTGTGTTTGTTGAATGTATAAGTGCTTGATATTGAATGTCTGCTTATCTTGGGCCTGATCTTGATCCAATTGATAAAAGTAGTAATGATTCCCCCAGCGCAAGAACACGCCAAACATCTGCTTAGTTTGAGCGATATTCCCATCGATATCGTAACCAATGTACTGCATTTTGACTCGACCATTTTCCAATCGAAGTGATATTTTTTCCCAGCCTACCATCGGGTATTCTGCGGAAAATTTATAAGTACTTTTGGTTGCGAGCCCAGAAATTAAGCCTACATTTAGAATCACAAAAAACGTGAGTAAGATAGGCATCCAAAACTTACGATTCATATCACTCACCCTCGCTCATCGTCATTATCGTCATCGCAAGACAAAGATTTAAACTGGTGACTCATCTCTTTCCAGCGCCCGTTTATCAATGCGACGGCTTGGATATTCTGGCACCCAACTCCGATGCGATGCAGATAAAGCGAATCAACACCGAGTTCTGAGACGGTATTGAGTTCGGTTAATAATTCTTGATCAAAATTCAAACTGTCGTGATAAACATCCATGCCACGATAGCTCGTTTTATCCATAAAAAAAACGAACTGATAAAACAGCACGAGAAGAAGCGCGCTGACGACCATCCCTACGATACGAGATTGGTGACGAGTGAGAAAACTCTTAACCCTTCGCTGTTTATGAAGTTCCCGTTGTTGGGGTAATACAGACTCGCTTTTACTGTCATCACTGCGATCACTGCGATCACTGTCAGTATTAAAAACCTCTAGCTCAACGGTTTCATTAGGAACATTAACTTGAGCTACTTGAGTTTGAATAGCAGAAATGGGTGTTGATAGATAACCACCAAGCTGTTGAGGTCTGCTAAAACTGTACCCTTGCTTCTGAACCGTTAAAATTTTGCACTCACAGTTCAGTTCATTCAACGCTGTACGAATGTTCTTTATCGCTACGTTTAGCGAGCTTCCTGTCACCACCCGCCCAGGCCAGCAATGTTCAAGAAGGAAGTCTCGGCCAATCGCTTTCGGGCTATTCATCACCAAATGTTCAAGGATCAAACTTTCGGATGAAGACAAGGTGACCTGCTTGTTAGAGCTCGAATTAATGAGAGTATTGTTATTCAATTCGATACCCGAAGCGTCTAAGGTGATCTTATCAGGGCTATTGGCGTTCATTTCGGCGAGGCGTTCATAAATAAAAGGTCATCAAAAAGGTGTTTATTTGGTCGAGCTAATACCAAACCATACATGGAAAAGAAGAGTAATAAGTTTAGTCAATAATTAAGCCAAATATAAGCTCAGCAAGTAACAAGATAAAATAACAACAAGGTGAGCCAGTCACGAAAACTCACTCACCTATAAACATAGCCGAGTTTAACTCTAAACTTGTCATGGTCCTATATTAAGACCTCGTCGTTACGCAATCTGAAAACGAGGTCACAATTCTGTTCTAGCGAAATTATAGTTCCAGTTTGAATCCAAGTTCACTAATCATAACTTCAGCGAAGCCTAACTTTACTGCATTCAACTGACTGGCAACTCCGCGAGCTTGTTCTTCGTTTTTAGCCAATATTGCCATTGAGTAAATGGGTCTGATCATCGCTTTTTGGTTTGGCTTCTCTTGAGCTATTTCTTGATGTTTTAAGTAAGCAGAAGTAATCACGCCTTGAGCGCTCCAATCGACAACCATTTGTAAATCTTGGCTGATAATCTCATCGACAATGAATTGATTCTCAGGCTCTGTCCAAGCGAGTTCGACTGCGTAGTTTTTGAAAGCGACGTCAGTGTTTAACCACTTATTACCGATGTCTCTGATTTCAGTCACCTCGACAAGCTCTTTAAATTGGAATGGTAGGTTACCAATCAACTCTCGAACGTGCTGTTCACTGTCCGCTTCAATCACAAACTTAATCATCGGAAATTTCTTGTCTCCGATAAAGCTTTCCGATACGAACATATCGTGTACCAAGCCAGCGTCAATTAAGTTAGCAAATGCTTTTTTCTGATGAGGCATCGCCTCAAATACCGCTTGAGCATCGTCGGTTTTCCAAGCGACTGACACACCGTATGCCGCAGCATGGGCATGGGTTGAAAAAAGAGTCGCTGAAAGTAGAAAGCTAAAAATAGCTAAAAAGGTTCCTAGAGTTGTTTTCATTATGTGGTTTCCTGATTAGTCGCGAATAATTTCATACAAGTTAGGGTCAGCAGAAACCCCTTCGATTTTTAAAGGTGGTAGCTCTTTTCTCATCACTTGTATTGCATCATGGAATTGCTTCTTACTCTCCCATTCAGCGACATTGATAAAGCGGTATGTCGCGTCCGAGCTTAAAGAGCGGTGCAGTTTGGTCGATAGGTATCCGGGTTGCTTCATCAATACGTCTCGCGCATTTTCCCAATACGTTAATGTAGCGGCCTCATGGGCCGGCTCGACTGAAAAGGTATTTATCAATACAACGGGTTGTGCCGAAACCAACACACTTACGCTTAGCGCCCCCAGTGCCAATCCATACTTAATAATGTTCTTCATCCTATTCTCCTTGTTTTGGGTGAGCTAACGCTACCACCTAGCCCTCCCCAATCAAGGTCGAGACCTGCGATTTAATATTAATTAAAAAGCTAAATTTCAAACCAATATTATTCACTCGTAAAATAAGCGATGTAGCCATTCACTATTGATAAACCACTTGTTGAAATTAGGTTTCTTGGGATAGTCATTGCCCTTAACGTGAATAGTCTTTGCCCTCAATTTGGATCGTCATTACCCTCAAATAACAGGCACAAAAAAACCACCTAATAAGTAGGTGGCTCTTCATTTTAATAACTCACAAGATTCAGGCTAACTTTAAGTGTTTAACCTTTCAGTATTTAACCAAGCGCCTCTCTGAAATACAAACGATTACAACATAGTCAGCGCAAGCTTTGCCAAGTTATAAGCGTCAACATAACCAGAGTGCTGACGACCTTCCCACTCAATGTTTTTCGCTTCTTGAGCAGCACGGTGACCAATACGTTTTTCTTTCAATCGATTCTGAACTCGATAAAGCGTGGCGATATTCAAGAACTCGCTGAACGGAGGTTCGATGCCTTTCTCAATACACTCTTTGTGTAAGATAAGGTCGTCACGTCCCCACGCTGCATAGATTTTTTTTGGTCCACCGAAGTTCTTAATCATCGACTTGATGACAGATTCTAATGGACGACCTTGCTTTTCGATTTTACGAGGTGTTATGCCCGTTAGCTCGGCGCAGAACAGAGAGACTTCGTCTTTCTCTGGCTTAACGTAGTATTGTGCTCGCTTGACGATAGTGCCAGATGCTAGATCAATTTCAGCAAGACCAACTTCAATGATCTCGCCTGTTGTTCCCACACCGTCTTCGCTCCAACAGCACATTTCCAAATCGAAACATACCACTCGATTGTGATTCATACGTCGCCTAATTCTCTCGTCAAAAATTTTGTCAAATTGTACATGAGCCCAATACAGAACTCGACCCTAGTTGCATCAAGTGCTCATTTAGCCTGCAATTGTAACGCGATTTCGGCCATTTGACTTACTTAGGTAAAGCATACTATCAGTTTTTTGAAGGAGTTCTTCGATGTCTTCTTTACTGCGGATGGTAGCACCGATACTTAGAGTACAACTCAATAGTTGACCTTTATGCTCACAGTGAGACTCGCTCACCGTATCTAAAATGCATTCTAAATAACGAGCCAGTGCGTCGTGTTCAATGACGCTCGAAATGATACCAAACTCATCTCCTCCCATACGGAAGACATGATCGCCCTCTTTCAAACTGCCTGAAATCAACTGAATTACATGAACCAGTAAGGCATCACCAGCCGGGTGGCCAAATTGATCATTAATCCCTTTAAATTTATCGACATCAAATCCAATCAAGCTAAACGGCTTGTCACCTTGTATCGCTTTATCGAGCACCTTATTAAAGGCTCGTCGATTATAAATCTCTGTGAGGCTGTCATGATTGGCAAGAAAACGGAGTTCTTCCGTTCTTTCATCAATCATTTTATACAGGCGTACTTTTTCTTGGACTTGCAGTTTAACGATATAAGAAAGCAACAGTGAAATAGTCGTGCCCACGAGGGCAATCCCGGCCAACACCAGGTAACCATTAAACGAAATGCATGAGTCTATCTTGAAGTCGACAACCCATTCACGGTTAGTGAGTGTGATTTTCTTGGTGATATGTTGTCCAGTCACACCCTCATAACCTTTCGTTTCGAACAAGACAGGTGCATCTTCGGCTTCAAAACCGACATCACTAACGCGGACATAAACATTCATATCCCCAACCGTCGAAGCCAGCAAGTTCTCAAAATAGTATGTGGTGCGAACCACACCAATTACAACGCCGAGTAAGTTGTCACTCTCTCCCTCAAAGACAGGGTGATACACCAACATGCCACTCTTTTTTGTGCCTTTATCTAGCCCATCTTGTATCAAGCGAACTTTGTCTGAAATATTCGCCTTACGTGTCTGTTTGATATTATCTAGAACGAGATCAAATCGCTCTCTAGAAGAGTAAAAGCCAAGAACTTTGTTGTTTGGTTCTGTATTGGGGAAAATATCGCTAGCAACGAAAGCTGGCTGACCATCCAAAATGTAGCCATAGGTTTTTGCTTGGTTCTTAGGAATGGTATACAGCTTAAAGAATGGGTACTTTTCTTTCATTTTCGCAGTGTGCTCAGCTATCTCGTCTGCGGGCACTTTTTGCATCCACTGCAAGGCAATTAAACTCTTTGAATCATCTATGGTTTGCTTAGCAAAGCGATCAAACTTATCCCAATTTTCAGGATCATTTGCGTAGAAAAAATTAGCACCAGACCCAATATATGCCACATCATTATCTATAAAGGCTTCCAAGCTCAATGTCTGGTGAGTAGCAAAACTATCCAAATTCATATTCAGCGCACGCTTTTGATTAAGCATGACTAATACAAAGCACAAAACAGTAATCAAAAAACTGACCGAAAATACGACCAACGGGAGAGTTTGTCTCTTCAACCCTGTTATTAGTGGGTCAGTAGTTTGGGGCATGCGGGTTCCAAATAGGCTCTATTGAATGAAAAGTATATAACGGACGGAAATAATGCTCCATTCATGTTTAGTCCTAAATGTCACATTAAACGGGCATTTTGTAAATTTTACTGACCCCCATGACCAATAACCAGACAAATCTCGACTAAATTTCAAGCTAACACACTAAAAAGCCACTTGTTTGAAAACATTAAATACACCTCTTAAGCCTTGAATATGCTAGTATCCACCCATATTTATAGCTTGAAAGCGACCGTTTCAGTCTCGTGCTACCGAGTTTCTTTCCAATCTGTATATTCCTTTAAACCGACGAATATACCGTTAAATCAATTTTAAAGAGAAATCACTATGATCGTTGATTTGAACCTAATCCCACAAACGTTTGATATGCTTCACGCAGGCCTAACTGCATCAAGCGTTTTACTACTGCTTATTGCCGTTTCTCGTAAAACCCAAGTGGTTGAGAAAGTCGTAGAAAAGCCAGTAGAAAAGATCGTTGAAGTTGAAAAGCCAGTTGAGAAAATTGTCGAAGTAGAGAAAGTTGTTGAAGTTGAACGTGTAATCGAAAAAATCGTAGAAGTTGAATCTAAGCTGGCAACAGCACCAACAGATTCTGCAATGCAGCTACTGTCTATCATGCAACAAGAAGCTCGTTTAATTGACTTCCTAAAAGAAGACCTAACTTCATTCTCTGACGAAGAAGTTGGCGCAGCAGCACGCGTAATTCACACTGGCGGTAAAAAAGTGTTAGCCGATTACGTGACGCTTTCTCACATCCGTACTGAAGATGAAGAAACGCGCATCACGGTTGTTGAAGGTTTCAACCCTCAAGAAATTCGCCTAACAGGCAACGTAACGGGCAATGCACCGTTCAATGGCACATTGGTTCACAAAGGTTGGAAAGCAACTGACATGAACCTGCCTAAGCTTGCTGAGAACTACGATGCATCTGTGATTGCACCGGCAGAGGTGGAGCTATAATGGAACACCAAACTCAGCCATCATCACACGAGTCATCTGCACAGACGCATTCACAAGAGCTATCTTCTCAAGAGCAACAGCAAGCGCCTAAGTTCAGTGTCGGTATCGATTTAGGTACTACACACTGTGTTTTGTCTTTCATCGACACAACAAATGAAGACGCTCGCGTTGAGGTGATGCCAATCCCTCAATTGACGGCTCCAGGTACCGTAGAAACTCGCAGCCAACTTGGCTCGTTCCTATACCAGCCGCACGAACATGAAATGAATGCGGGCTCTCGCGTCCTTCCTTGGTCTTCTGAACCTAAAGCGCTAGTCGGTGCGATTGCTCGTAACCTAGGTTCGAAAACCCCTATCCGTTTGGTCGCAAGTGCAAAATCTTGGCTATGCCACGGTGGTGTGAACCGTCGTGATGCTTTCCTTCCTGCTGGTAGCCCTGAAGAAGTTGAAAAAGTATCTCCGCTTAAGACAACTGAGTTGTACCTAGAGCACCTGAAAGATGCTTGGAACCACGCTAACCCAGAACACAAACTGGCAGACCAAGATGTAACGATCACCGTTCCAGCTTCGTTTGATCCTGCGGCTCGTGACCTAACTGCTGAAGCTGCGCGTAATGTTGGTTTTACTCACCTAACGCTTCTTGAAGAGCCACAAGCAGCTCTTTACAGCTGGATTGATAACAGCAACGATACTTGGCGCGATGAAGTGAACGTTGGCGACATCGTTCTTGTTGTCGATATCGGTGGTGGTACGACTGACCTTTCGTTGGTTGAAGTAACACAAGATGAAGGCAACCTAAGTCTGAACCGTATCGCAGTAGGTGAACATATCCTACTTGGCGGCGACAACATGGACTTAGCGCTCGCTTACCGCCTGAAAATGAAGCTGGCTCAAGAAGGCAAAGAACTCGCCCCTTGGCAGGTTCAAGCGATGACTCATGCATGTCGTGATGCGAAAGAAGCATTGCTAAACGATGCAGAACTCCAATCTGTGCCGATCGTTGTTCCAAGCCGTGGCTCTAAGCTACTTGGCGCAACACTGAAAACAGAACTGACTCAGCAAGAAGTACAACAAACATTGGTTGATGGCTTCTTCCCACAAGTCGCTGTAACGGATCACCCAGTACAGAAAACTCGTGGTGCACTGACTCAAATGGGTCTGCCTTACGCTCAAGATGCGGGTATTACTCGTCATATTGCTGCATTCCTTTCTAAGCAAGCCAATGCGCTTTCTGGAAATAGCGAAGCCGCTCAACAAGATTTCAACCCGTTTGCAAACATGCCCGGTATGCCCGGTACAGAAGCGCCAGCAGCAGACTTCATCAAACCAACAGCGGTACTGTTCAATGGTGGTGTTCTAAAATCTAACCTACTTGCTGATCGTCTTTCAGACACGATCAATGAATGGCTAATTAATGCAGACGCAGAATTCGCTAAACAGCTTTCAGGCCTAGACTTAGACCTAGCGGTTGCAAGTGGCGCTTCATACTACGGCGCAGTTCGTCGTGGCCAAGGCGTTCGTATCCGCGGTGGTATCGCTTCTTCTTATTACGTAGGAATTGAAAGCGCGATGCCAGCTATCCCAGGTATGGCTCCTCCAATGGAAGCACTGTGTGTTGCACCATTTGGCATGGAAGAAGGCTCAAGCGTTCAAGTTCCGAGTCAAGAGTTTGGTCTAGTGATTGGCCAGCCAGTACACTTCCAATTCTTCGGTTCAACAACACGTCGTGAAGACCAAGCAGGTACGCACCTTGATCACTGGGCTCCAGAAGATCTTGATGAGCTTCCTGAAATCCAAGTGACACTGCCTGTTTCTGAAGGTCGTCGCGAAGGTGAAGTGGTTCCGGTGACTTTGGCGTCTCGTGTTACTGAATTAGGCACGTTATACCTAGAAGCGATAGCCACTGACAATGGTCAGAAATGGCATGTTGAGTTCGACGTTCGTGAAGACTCGAATAACGACTCAAACGTAGAAGCATAATGAATCAACGGCACCTTAGCGGGTGCCGTTACTTTATCAATGCGATTCCCTAGCCCTGTATTAAAAGCATTCCAAAGACAATAATAAGACCAAAATTATCCATTAACTGGTCATCACTTTGGCAGAATAAGGTTTTGTATGGCATCTCCTCGTTTTTTAGTCGGCATTGACTTAGGCACAACCAATACTGTTGTCGCTTACTGTGAAATCAACGACGACCTACAACATGCTCCCGTTTCTCTTTTCGATATTGACCAACTCATCGGCCCCGGTGAAGTGGTTCGCAAGCCTCTACTTCCATCATTTCGTTATCATCCCGCACAAGGTCAGATCTCCCCTTCCGATCTCACCATGCCTTGGGAACCGAGCTTAGTTGAAGGCGATATTCAAAATGTCATCGTTGGTGAATGGGCTCGCGAACTGGGCGCAAAAGTCGAAGGCCGCCAAGTATCCAGTGCAAAGAGCTGGTTATCTCACCAAGCGGTTGATCGTAACTCCGACATTCTGCCTTGGGCAGGCGCAACTGACGTCGATAAGGTGTCTCCTGTTGTCGCAAGCGCAAGCTACCTTAACCACATCCGTCAAGCATGGAACTACCGTAACCCAAGCAATAAGCTTGAAGACCAAGACGTTGTAGTCACCGTTCCTGCTTCATTCGATGAGACAGCACGTAAGCTGACACTCGAAGCGGCAGCACTTGCTGGTTTAGGTAAGATTCTATTGCTCGAAGAGCCGCAAGCCGTTTGTTATGACTGGTATGCCCGTCACCAACAAACCGCTACAGACGAACTTCAACAGATCCCGCTGATTCTAGTGTGTGATGTTGGTGGCGGTACTACCGATTTAAGTTTGATCGAAGCGAGCTTCAAATCGGATAACGGTGGCAATCAAGAGCTCGCACTCGACCGTATCGGCATTGGCGAACACTTGATGCTCGGGGGTGATAACCTCGATTTAGCTCTTGCCCACCTTGCAGAGCAGCGCTTCAATCAAAACAAAAAATTGAATGCTTCGAGCCTAACCAAGCTTATTCAGCAGACTCGCGCCGCAAAAGAGAGCCTGCTTTCTGCTAATGCGCCAGACGATGTGAAGATCACCATGCTGGGCAGCGGTTCAAAACTGCTTGGCGGAACGAAGAGTATTGGTTTAACCAAACAAGAAGTTCATCAGATTGCACTAGAAGGTTTCTTCCCGCTTTCAGAGTTTACGGAAGTACCCGACAAACGACGTAGCGCGGTTGTAGAGTTCGGTCTACCCTACGCAGCAGATCCTGCTGTAAGTAAGCACGTTGCCGAATTCCTAGCGACCCACCAGCAAGTATCTAAAGCCGCATTGGAAAAGTCAGACTCTGTTGAGTTTGATGATACCAAACCTGCAATTCCTGTTGGTGTGCTACTCAATGGTGGTGTGTTCAACAGTGAACTGGTAACAGAGCGAATTACTCAGTTACTTGGCAATTGGAACGGTGCACCAATCACCGTCTTAGATAACCCTCACCCTGACTGGTCTGTAGCCCTTGGTGCTGTAGCTTTTGGTAAAGCACGCCGTGGTGCACAACTGAAAATCGGTGGCGGTGCCGCTCGTTCTTACTTCTTGCATCTACAAGAGAAGAACAAGATGGGCAAAGCGCTTTGTCTGCTTGCCAAAGGTACTGAAGAAGGCCAAGAGATACGCTTAAACAGCCGTCGTTTCTCGCTGACTTTAGGTGAGCCAGTACGATTTAATCTACTGACTTCAACCCACGATCAAATTGCTCATGACACCGCGATTCAAAATGGTGTGATGGTCAATGTCGACGCTGACTTGTTCTCCCCTCTTCCACCGTATATTTCAACACTGGAAGGTTCAGGTACTGCAGAGCTCCAAGCCAACCAAAAAGAACGCGTCGAAGTATTGCTCGCGTGTCAATTAACAGAAGTCGGCACACTGAAAATGGAGTGTGTGAGTACAGAAGATGACTCTAAACGTTGGTTGCTCGAGTTTGAAGTCAGAAACAAGCAAGGCGATGAGTCCGATAACTCTAAACTTCATCCAAGACTGGACGAATGTAAGGAGTTGATTTCTCGCCTGTACAGCGGCAACAAGAAAAGTGCGGAATCTAAAGAGATCAAAACGCTGGCCAAAGATCTTGAGAAACGACTTGGTAAGCGCGAAGAGTGGGACTTTACTACTCTCCGTCACCTGTTTGATTCGTTCTCATTAGGTCGTAAACGACGTCGTCGCTCTGAAGCACACGAGAAAAACTGGCTCCGTTTAGCGGGTTACTCTATGCGACCTGGCTTTGGTGATCCAACCGACTCATGGCGTATCGAACAAATTTGGGGCCTCTACCAACAAAACATTCAGTTCCAGAACCATCAAGGTTGGACAGATTGGTGGGTATTCTGGCGTCGAGTTGCGGGTGGCCTGAATCAAGAGCAGCAAGAGACCATCTTGGCTGATATCGCGAAATACCTTCACCCAGGTGCAATGAAGAACCCTAAAACGGCTAAAGATGCACAAGACAATGGTTATGAAGCCATGGTGAGATTGGCAGCATCACTTGAGCAACTTGAAGTGGAAGACAAGGTTCTATTAGCGACTTGGTTCTTAAGCAAAGCGATTAACCATAATCAGTTCGAACAGGCTCACTGGTGGGCTCTGGGTCGCTTAGCGTCTCGCACACCGTTATACGGAAGCCAACACAGTGTCATTCCAAGAGAGCAAGCAGAACAGTGGTTACCAAAGCTGCTTGACCAGAATTGGCAGAAAGAGCAGATGATTGCCTTCGCGGCTGTGATGATTTGTCGTAAGACGGGTGACCGACAGTTCGATATCTCTGATGACTACCGTGCTCAGGTTCTTGAAAAATTAAAGCAAAGCAAGGTGCCAGAGTCTTGGCTAACGCTAGTAAGTGAAGTTACTGAGCTTTCTGAGAGCGAGTCTAAGCGCGTGTTTGGTGATGCATTACCAAGCGGCTTGAGCCTAATCAATAACTAGCTTTAAAAACGATTAGCTTTAGCTGTTAATGAGTAAAGAAGCTAACGAAAAAAGAAAAAGCCACTTTCGGTTCGTTGAAAGTGGCTTTTTTATTGGTGGCTTAAGGCTGGTATGTTTAGTCGACTTATCGCTTTTTGGTTAAGAGCCTCAGCCGTGTTGCAGTTCATCATTGTTAATGTTTCGTTCCAGTTGGATTGATAGGAAAATCCGTATTTTCATAAATATCAGATAACTTTTTCGGTTTTTTCTCTTTGGCTCCTTTGTTCGATTGATTATGAGTTTCGCTTAAAAGCCATTCCTCATGCATTTTTGCTGAATCCAAAAACTCTGGATCTTCCATTGCTTCCTTGCGAAGTTTATTTACACGTTCGAGAGTATCCCAAATCATAATACTTCACCTCCACTAAGGCAGTAATATTAAGATAGCTCAAACACACAAAACTTCAACTAAACCAATGAGATAGCGATCTCAATTTCGTAATTTACCCACTTTTAAAAAGTGGAAGCGCTCATTTTCAATTGAGCTCAGACAGTGGGTATTCCCCATGATCTTCAAAGATCATCAGGTATAAAAAAAGCGAGCTTAATGCTCGCTTCTTGTCTGTCTATCTGTTGATCGGATCGCCAACACTCGCACGATTAAATCACACCGAACTTAAGCACGGTTACCAATTTTAACCGTACCATTTGTAGCAAACCAAAGTGCTTCTGAACGACGGCGACCTAGTAAAATAGGGCCATCATCGTAGAACAAAAAGTTTTTCCAGTGCTTCTTAAAAACTGACCACTTAGTTTCGAGAATGTTATATTTTTCATAACAAAAATAAACAGTTACGTCATCTTGCCAATCAATGAAGTTAAGGATCTCTTCTGGCATTTCAGGCTCATCGGCTTCCCAATTTGCCATCCAGCTGATCTCTTCGTTCCAGTTAGATGCCTTGCTCGGCCAGTCTTGCGAACTTAGTCTCTCAGCATCAGGGCTTTGAGGGCTTACGTTCTCTTTCCAAAACTGAGATGCCCTTGCCTGTGTCATTGGTTTTATCTTTTCCAAATCTTCAGCGGGTAGTGGCATTGACTGGTGAGTGAAAATCCATTTTCTTTGGTATTCTTCCAAAGTTGTATATGACATCAAAATTCCTCAAATATCTTCTCAGGCTTATGGGCTTACCATGCCTATATGTTCTTTCGATACAGCGATGACTTCATTTTATTTATGTTCTCCGCTGTATCTAAATTCAATGTTTGACACTCACACGGAGCGTTTATCTTGCCAGTTTGGGTTTACCAGTGCCGTCAACACGTGATCTTCCCATTTACCGTTAATCTGTAGGTAATCTTTGGCAAAACCTTCTCGAACAAAACCAAGATGCTCTAATACACCCGCACTTCGTTCGTTGTGAGGCATGTAGCCCGCCATTAAGCGGTGCATGTTCTGCACGTCAAACATGTAGTCTTTAGCCATGCTCAAGCCTCTGCGCATGTAACCGTGGCCCTGTGCACTTTGCGCCAATGAGTAACCGACATTACAAGCGTAGAACGGGAAACGAGACAAATTACTGAACGATATGGTACCTAACATTTCATTTGAATCAGCATTAATCAACAAGCAATAATAGCCTAGCCCCAATTTATGGAGTTCGTTTAACTTAATCAGCCGTTGAGCCCAATCCGCTCTGTCAAAGAACGCATCCTCTCGGGTCGGTTCCCAAGGCTTAAGGTACTCTCTGTTCACCTGAAAGTACTCACTGATCATGCTCGCATCATAGATCTCAGCCGTTCGTAAAATTAGGTTGCCATCACGTTTATCAATACGTTGCTGCGTACTCGAATCTTCCATAGTCTTGTTCTTATTCTTTTGTCTCTTTTTTCGTTACCGCCTCACTCTTACCGAATTTAGCAGTCTAATATCATCAGCTCTTTCTGATACCGTAATCACGAAGCTTATTCGCAATTGAGGTGTGAGATACATTCAAACGTTTAGCAAGCTTACGGCTTGATGGGAATGACTGATAAAGCTTCTCTAAAATCTGAGATTCATAGTCTTTCATGATCTCGTCTAGCGAGCCGTCTAAGCTTAAATTCGCCATTCCAGCAGTCATAGTGTCAAGCTGTGGCAGGTGGAATTGCTCAACCGTTAACGTATCTGAATCCAACTCTGTTAGTGCACGTAGAACCATGTTGTCTAACTGACGAATATTGCCTGGCCATTGGTAGTTACCTAATTGGTCGACTAGTTCTTGAGTCAACTTTGGTTTCAACATCCCTAACTGCTGTGCGTACTTTGCAACGAATAGCTCCAGTAATGGCGCAACATCGTTTGAACGTTCACGCAAAGCAGGAATTGATAAAGTCAGTACGTTCAAGCGGTAGAACAGATCTTCACGAAACGAGCCCGAGTCGGCTAATTCAGAAAGGCGATGGCGCGTTGATGCGATAATACGAACATCCGCGTGCATCTCTTCTTCTTCACCAACACGACGGAATGAACCATCTTGTAGGAAACGCAGCAGTTTGATTTGTAGATGCGGGCTCATTTCGCCGATTTCATCTAAAAATACCGTACCGCCATTCGCTTGTTCAAAGATGCCTTTATGACCTTGCTCATGGTTGAATGAGCCCGGTGCATGTCCAAACAATTCCGTTTCTGCTACGTCATCAGGCATTGATGCACAGCTTAGAATCAAAAATGGAAAAGAAGATCGATTTGAACGGTTATGACACGATTTCGCCAGCATCTCTTTACCCGTACCTGTATCCCCTTCAATAAGCAGAGGTTGATCTAGCATAGCCAGTTTCTTAGCTTGACTGATCAAGGCTTTATGGCGATTAGAGACACCAACAAAGTGTTCAAAACCTAGGTTATTCTGTTCAGGGATGGCGTCTGGCGCGTTCATTTCTTGGTTACAAGAACGAATCGTCATTACTGCACTCGCCAGTACCGCCTCGTTGACATCACCACCTAGATAAATAGGCAGAATTTCAATAGAGAAATCTAGACCATCTAGCACCACGACTTCACGGTGACGCGTTACATCGCCTTCAATCCAACGAGCGAAGTTGAAGCTAGGAACGAACGTCGCTAGTGGCTCACCGATCACTTCTTCTTCTTGTTTGTTGAAAAGGTTCAATGCAGCGTGGTTTGCCATGTCGACTGAGCCTTTAAGGTCAATCGCAATCACAGGATCAGGTAGGTTTGCCAGCAGGGCAATCAGTTCTGTGTTATGCCTTTCGCTTGGCATAAACTGGATTTTACGTACATCCTTCACACCTGAAATTCGGCGAATTTCAGCCATAAGTTCACTAAAAGCATCAAAATTAATATCCGGGCAATTTAGGTAAATAATACCTTTAACATCAATTTCGATTCCTCTTAAATCAATGCTTTTTGAGGCCAAGATATCGAGCAACTCACGCGTTAAGCCGAGTCTGTCTTCACACAATACTTCAAGACGCACAAATAGTCCTATTATAGGTGTCAGGATAAGTTGACAGTAGTGTGAATTAAGCTCTAAGTTCAGTCAAGAAGAAGAGTAAACATATGTTTACTCTTCGCTCGCAAATCACTCAACTTCCTTGTGTATATAGACTTTATAGGAAGGTAATTCGCTTTATTTCCTACATTTCAATTTTAAGCACTTCGCTTTACTTTAAGGTAATGCGCTTTATTTCAGAAAGGACGGCTTTGCGAAGGTCGGATAGTTTTACTTTTCGCTCACTATGCCAAGGCATAGGACGCAGCAATGTCATGGCTTTTAAGCCCAGTCTCGCAGTGAGGATACCGACACCGAGCCCCTGCCCTGCTCGAGCTGAGACTTTACCTGCAAGATCCATCGAGACGAGATCCATACTCGCATCAATCGCGAGTTCACTGGCTCCTGCCGCTGCCATGTTGATTAACACCAACTTGAACAACTTAATGCGAGACCAGTAGCCAAGCTCAATGCCATACACATCAGCAAGCTTGTCTATCATGGTGAAATTACGCCACGCCACCAGCAACATATCTGCTGCCGCTAACGGGCTCACAGCAACCAAGGCCGCGGATTCCGTCGAGAACTTAGTGACGATTTGAGTAGCGACCTTATCTTGCTGACTCACGACCAACGCATCGTACATATCCAACACTTCAGCATCGCTGTGCGCCGGATTAATGCTGTTTCGCCACTTATCATAAGCGGGTGATTCAGCGATAATACCGCCCTGCTTGGCAATGTTTTCACAGAATGCTTTACCTTTACCAACACTCTGGCTTTGTAACAGCTCTTCACTCTGCTCTTGCACACTGAAATGATCTTTCAGCGAACGCAGCTTCCACAACTCTTTGCCTATTGCGCCTAAACCTAATGAAGCAATGGCAGCGATAAAACCAGCCCAGCCTAAAGCTAGCCAGTCAGCGGTTTGAATAGCAGTAATGACAGAGTCAATCGCCTGCCAGCCCACCAGACCTGAGAAAGCGACCAGTAAACCCGTTCCAAACCACTTCTTCTTTTTGCTCGGTCGAATCACTTGTTCCAATTGCTGCTCAGCTTCACCATCAAGTTCGGCTTCCACTTGCGGTGCGACAGGGACAAATTTCTCTTGCTCTGTGAACAGTTGTTGAGCGCCTAAATCCGGGCCAACTTCGCTCTTGTCTTGCTCATCAAAAGAGGTCTTCAACGGTTCATTAAAGACCTGCTTTGTTTTTAATTCACTCATTTGATTGCCTCAATTACTTCAACTTGTCGCCAATGAGATACTCTAAAACCTTGTCGACTCTCAGATGCTGACAAGGCTCATCGGAGTGTTGTTCCATTGGCCTAAAGCTCGTGAAATCAAACTGGTTGGTTTCCCAATACTGTTTGTTCGGCAGTTTGCGCGGCACCTCTCCCGGATACATGGTTTGAGGGACATTATCTAGAGTCACACCTTGCAACGCCGGAACATTGTCTGAACCTGACGAGATATAACCCGCGCTGGTCGCTTGAATAGACGCAATGCTCATGCAACTCATGTCGATGTGTTCAAACGCCGCCTGTTGCCAAGCAGGGTGTACCATCTGCTGTAACAACGATACCAAGTTCGGATGTTGATCCGGTGTCACATGGTCAGCCTTAGTGGCAGCAAACAAGATCTTGTCAATCTTCGGCGCAAACAAGCGTCTTAGCATATTGCTTCGCCCGTACTTAAAGCTCTTCAATAACTGTTCTAACGCACCACGCATGTCCATGAAAGAGTCATAACCTGCGTTAAGTGGCTGTAAGCAATCCACCAGCACGATTTGTCTGTCGAACGTGGCAAAGTGATTCTTATAGAACGCCTTTACGACTTTCTGTTGATACTCTTCATACCGCGCTTTTAAAACCGCATAGTTGCTGGTTTTTGAGAACTTACCCTCGGGAGCAGCGCACGGAAAAAATTGCAGCACAGGCGCGCCTTCAAGCTCACCCGGCAATACGAATCGACCCGGTTGTACCCAGTGCAATCCGTTATCCTTACAAGTATGAAGGTACTGAGTATAGCTATCGGCAATCGCGACCAGTTTCTTTTCTTCTGCTTCGGCTAGCAAGTCAATGTCGCCACGTATTGTGTTCCACTGTTGCGAATAGGTTTCTCTATCGCCGTTCAACGCGGCAAATTGAGATTGACTCCAAGTATCAAAGTCCATGTCCAACAAAGGTAAATCAAGTAGCCACTCTCCCGGATAATCAACAATATCGAGATAAAGGGTGCTGTTTTTGCTCAGTAGCTTTTTCGCACCTTTAGCTGGCTTATATTTAATTGCTAGACGAATCTCACTAACATCTCGCGTTGGCACTGGCCATTCTGGTGGTTGTGCATTCAACGACTCCATCGCTTCATCATAAGAGAAACGTGGGATCATCATGTTTTGTTGCGGGATGCGCTTTGCGCCAATAATTCTGCCATCTCTCGCCGATGCAAGTAGAGGCAGATTTTTGTGGGTAGACGTATGAAGAAGCTGATTAACCAGCGAAGTAATGAATGCTGTCTTACCCGCACGAGAAAGCCCCGTGACCGCTACTCGAATGTGAGAATCCGTTCCTCTGCTTATAAAGTCACTCATTTCTTGAGTTAGGTGTTTCATTTGAACGACTCCGTGATAATTAGGCCAGTCAGTTATGATAATAGATAGGCTAGCCTATGTTCTTTCCCTGTTGGGATAGTGTGCATGCTTTTGCTTTTGCTTTTTTTTGCTAACAGTAATGAGTATGCAATATACATTCTTAATGCTAGATGAATAAAAGCCCCTGACTACATTCATAATCAGGGGCTTTAGAATTTTTCTGCGATATCCGACTCTTAATCGTCTTCAATCAACTTGTAGATAACAAACAGTGCAATCTCTGCAATTAGCCAAAGCGCACAAGTAATCGTCACGTATTTATTATCAAAGATACTGATCCCTTTCAAGATCAGGTCGTAACCAACAAAAGCACCAATCACCACTGCCAAGATAATCTGTAGGATCTGAATAAAACGAGGCATTCCTCTCTCCTATGTTCTTATATCAAACTATGTGTTTATCACTATATCATTGATAATAAGACAAAAGTGCAAATAATGCTGCACTTTTGTCTTCAACTTTCTGTCAAGATTTGCAATTCAAACGCTGAAGTTAGCGACAATTACAATTTTTTGGCGTCGGTTAATTATGCTTTTTCAGCTTCAGCAATTTTCACTTTCCACGTATCAGGGCCGATCTGGTGCGCGTTCACGCCATTAGAGTCAACCGCAACCGTTACCGGCATATCTTCAACTTCAAACTCGTAGATCGCTTCCATACCGAGATCTTCAAACGCAACCACACGTGCTTTCTTAATTGCTTTTGCAACAAGATAAGCGGCGCCGCCAACAGCCATTAGGTAAACTGACTTATGTTGTTTGATTGATTCAACGGTCGCAGGGCCACGTTCTGCTTTACCAATCATGCCCATAATGCCAGTTTCTTCTAGCATCATGTCGGTGAACTTATCCATACGAGTAGACGTTGTCGGGCCAGCAGGACCTACCGCTTCATCACCCACAGCATCAACAGGGCCAACGTAGTAAATGAACTTACCTTTCAGGTCGACGCCTTCTGGTAAACCTTCACCACTTTCAAGCATGCCTTGAATACGCTTATGCGCTGCATCACGACCCGTTAAGATCTTGCCTGATAGAAGAACCGTTTCGCCGGTCTTCCAATCTTGAACGTCTTCTTTAGTAATTTCATCAAGGTTAACACGGCGTGTATTTGCGCCTGCTTCCCAAGTTATATCTGGCCACTCTTCTAACTTAGGTGGTGTTAGCTCTGCAGGGCCGCTGCCGTCTAGAGTGAAGTGTACGTGACGCGTTGCCGCACAGTTCGGGATCAAGCAAACAGGCTTAGAGGCTGCGTGCGTTGGTGCTGTTTTGATTTTCACGTCAACCACAGTCGTTAGACCGCCAAGACCTTGTGCGCCAATGCCCAGTTTGTTTACACGGTTGAAGATATCTAAACGAAGCTCTTCTTCTGCGTTCTCTGGGCCTTTGTCGATAAGCTCTTGGATATCGATGTGTTCCATCAGAGATTCTTTAGCGAGTACCGCGGCTTTCTCCGCCGTACCGCCAATACCTATACCTAGCATACCCGGTGGACACCAGCCCGCGCCCATTGTTGGTAGCGTCTTCTCTACCCACTCTGCAATATCATCAGAAGGGTTAAGCATTACCATCTTGGTTTTGTTCTCAGAACCGCCGCCTTTTGCCGCGATTTGAATTTCAACTTTGTTGCCTGGAACCATATTAATGTGAACAACCGCTGGTGTGTTGTCTTTGGTATTAATACGCTTACCTGCAGGGTCCATTAGGACAGATGCACGCAATGGGTTATCTGGATTGTTGTAAGCTTGACGAACGCCTTCATCAACCATCTGTTGTACTGTTTGATCCGTTTCCCACCTAACATCCATACCGATGTTCACGAAACAAGTAACAATACCCGTATCCTGACAAATTGGACGATGGCCTTCCGCAGACATGCGTGAGTTGATAAGAATCTGAGCAATAGCATCTTTAGCTGCTTGGCTCTCTTCTTTCTCGTACGCTTTTTCTAGGGCTTGGACAAAGTCTAAAGGGTGATAATAAGAAATGTACTGAAGTGCGTCAGCGACACTGCTGATCACATCTTGCTTACGAATAACCGTCATTGCATGCCTCTTTATTGTTCTGGTTCCATGTGGGGTCTTGGTTTGACTGTTTTTGTCTAACCGGATTAGTTGGCTTAGCTTTTTATTATGTTGAGCTGTATTTAGTTGCTTTAGCAATCGCTTGCATAGCTGTAAACTAAACCATGTAGTTTGCACCGTTCTAATCAAGAACCCATTTTATTTTCAATTTATGATACTCTTGCTTCCTCTCACACGCCATGCAGTGATCGAACTCTTTGTCACAAATTAAACAAATGAATAACAACGAATTTCGCTCTATCCAAATCAAGCCGCTTGAATATCAATCAACTTTAGCTAAACAGCTGTTTTCTCATATTGAAAGCGTGCCGTGGGCAATGCTATTACGCTCTGCCTCAGAAAGCCACATCGATAGTCGATACGACATTTTAGTTGCTCAACCCATCGCCACCTTCGAGACAATCGGTGCAAAAACGACCGTCAATGTTAATGAGACGTGCGAGGTTTCAGAGTCAGACCCTTTCGAACTACTCGACCAATATCAGCAGCAATTACTACCCGCAATCAGTGAGCACCCTGAACTGCCTTTCGTTGGTGGTGCTTTAGGGTATTTTAGTTACGATTTAGGGCGACGAGTAGAAGCTCTTCCCTCTCTTGCTAAGCGTGATATTTCTGCACCAGACATGGCGGTTGGATTGTATGAATGGGCTGTGATTGTTGATCATAAGCTTAAAGCTGCGTTCCTTGTTGGGCAAAACATTGATACCCATTGGGATTGGTTAACTCAACAACAATCGCCAAGCCAACAAGCAGAAAGAGCAGAACAAGCAGAACAAGCAGAACGAACTCATCAGAAGTTTGGATTAACCACCCCATGGCAATCCAATATGACAGAACAAAGTTATGCCAATAAATTCGATAGCGTTCAAGAGTACTTGTTGTCGGGTGACTGTTATCAGATAAACCTTGCTCAGCGCTTCAATGCCCAATACCAAGGCAGTGAATGGCTCGCTTATGAAAAGTTAGAGAAATACAACTCAGCTCCATTCTCTGGTTTTATCCGTTTAGCAGGCTGCACCATTCTCAGTGTCTCACCTGAGCGTTTTTTAGAGCTCAATAGTGGCACCATTGAAACCAAGCCAATCAAAGGGACACGTCCTCGTTCTGAAAATTCCATGATTGATGACGCTAATGCTCAAGACCTGTTGAATGCTGAGAAAGATCAGGCAGAAAACCTGATGATCGTCGACCTGCTTCGTAATGATATTGGCCGAGTCGCAAAGCCGGGATCGGTTCATGTACCAAAGCTCTTCGATATAGAGAGTTTCCCTGCTGTGCACCACTTAGTGAGCACGATAAGGGCAGAGCTTGATGTGCAATATTCAGCACATGACCTATTAAGGGCTTGCTTTCCCGGGGGGTCGATTACTGGAGCGCCAAAAGTTCGCGCGATGCAGATCATTGAGGAGCTAGAGCCTCATCGTCGCTCGGCGTATTGCGGTAGCATTGGTTATATCAGCCGTAATGGCAGAATGGACACCAGCATTACGATTCGTACCCTAGTGGCAGAAAACAATACGCTTTATGCTTGGGCTGGAGGTGGTGTGGTATTTGATAGTGATTGCGTATCTGAATATCAAGAGACTCTGGATAAGTTAAGCCGTATCCTACCGGTATTAGCCACTAAATAGTTTAATCTTTGCTGCGGGCAATATAGCTACGATATCCCGTTATCGAAATAGCATATAGAATTACGGTGACGTTAATTCTATATGCTTTAATTAGCTAAGTGAGTTATAACCCACTCAGCTTCTTCTTTTACACTAGCTTAGAATGTGGTATCCGCCCCATGAACCCACGGGGCGACTTGTCAGTGTTTGAAGTTCCAAGGCA
>NZ_JBFSRZ010000039.1:0-45636 GCF_041466065.1 Vibrio sp. 10N.239.312.C11 | reverse complement strand
GCTGATCAGATCGTAGGTTCTTGATTTAGTTCCATTGAATTACGCAACAAAGCCAGCCCAATACGATCAATCTCTATGATAAATGATCAGACTTTATTGGAAGTGCTCGAACTAAAATGTCCTCCGACAGGGATTGATAAAGTAATCACGTTTCTGTCGGTGCGGTCACTTTCTATTATCGCAAAACAGACCATGCAAGCTTTATAAAATAATTGTTATGATATCTTATGTGAAATGTTAATGATTACTCTTCGTTTAATAGCTTCACTAAAGCTATTCGATCTAAGATTAAATAGGTAAATCACCTAACTGATTGAATCATTGACGGATCCTGTTGATTTTATGATGAGAAGAAGGTGGGGCTAGTGAGTAGTCATGTCTCCGAGGTGATAGAAAACAAAGACAGTTTTGAACGCCCGTTTTCGATCAAAATTCCGCGCCGTAAGTGGTTTGGTTGGAAGGGGATCGAACTGCGCTTGGTATTGGCATTGGCCATGTTATCGATGACCACCATCTTCCTTTCGGTTGTTTCTAGCTTTACTTTTGACGATCTAAACCAACGCCTCGTTGAATTAAAAGAGAGTGAAATCCCCGCCTTAGATAACGCTGCACGCCTCAATGATATGGTGCGTGTGATTATCACGACCTCATCTCAACTCAGTGATGCTGAATCTAATTTAGAGCGTAAGCAGGCGATGCTTAAAATTGAAGAGGCCATTTCAGTGATGAATAGCGTTATGGTTCAATTCCCTGATTATCACGCCTATTTTAAAGACCTTATCGCCCAAGTTAATAATAGTCTGAGCCTGTTATATCAAAGTGAGATTGAGTCAGAACAACTCAATCAAGAACTTCGTAACTTGCTTGAAGGCTTTTATCCTCTATTGCAGCAAGCCAGTGATTCACTCGACAGTTTGCCTGAGTCAGCCAAAGATCAAATCCAATATACCCAGTTGAAGTCTCTGCTTTATTACCAATTAGGCTTGGTAGAGAAGCTGTATAACGACTCAAGCTTTAATGAGTTGGATTACACCAGTTACCGTTTGGAACAGGTAGGTGAAGAGTGGTGGAAGCTCTGGGTCAGTGGTGATTTAAGAAGTGATTTTCCTGAATTAGATCATCAACTCACGGTGATCTATAACCTTGCCTCAAGTGATAGCAGCTTGTATGGACTCAAAAACAAAGCGCTCGATCATCTCTATCAAGAGCAATATTTCCTGCAAAACAGCCGTGAACATTTGAATCAGTTAACCGTGCAGATCGAAAGCAACACCAGCAAGGTGAATAGCAATATTGACCTGTCGATTCAGCAGGCGCAGTTGTCTTTACAATCGAACCAACAACTCTCTCTTTTTCTTTCTCTGTTTAGCGTGTTGGCTGCCGCTGCCATTTCGTGGTTCTACGTACGTAAGAGCATTTTAGAAAGGCTTTTACAGCTCAAAGACAACATGTTCGCGATTTCTACCGGTCATCTAGATACCGAAGTGTCCATTCGTGGCAAAGACGAAGTGACACAAATGGCCAAGTACCTAAAGGTATTCCAGACCACGGCCAAAGTCGTTAAGCAAACCAATCGAAAATTAGAGGCAGAGGTTGAAGAACGCACCTTAGCCGAAGCCAAACTACGAGTGACTCAAGACGAGCTAATCCAAGCAGGAAAACTGGCTGCATTGGGGCAACTCAGTGTTGGGATCACGCACGAGATCAATCAACCTCTGACCGCAGTAAACAGTCACGTTAGAAGTGCTCAATTATGGTTAGGCAAGCAAAGGCCTGACAGGGCAGAAGAGAATCTGAAAAAAATCGAGGTCTTGTTAGATAAAGTGGCTGCGATTACTCGTCACCTAAAGGCCTTCTCACGTAAGAGTGATGGCAAGATTGATAACGTTGAATTGAATAAGGTGATTGGTGATGCGATTGATCTGTTTGAAACCAGACAGAGCACGGTCTCGATTCAGTATTCCCCCCAAAGCGACCAGATGGTTCGAGCTAACAACATTCGCTTAGAACAGGTACTGGTGAATTTGATCAGTAATGCTCTGGATGCCATCGAACACAGAGAGCAACCAGAGCTCAGCATCTCTACTCAAGAGCATTCGAATACCATTCAGATTTTGGTGATGGACAACGGGTTAGGGATACCTGAAGAGGATATTCCGCATCTGTTTGACCCATTTTATACCCGCAAGACAACAGGTAAGGGGCTTGGGCTCGGTTTGTCTATCGCATACAACATCATAAAAGACTTTGGCGGCTCGATTCACGTGGAATCAGTTGAACACCAAGGCACTACTTTTATCGTCACTCTACCAAAGGGCATAGCCTCATGACTGCAGAAAAACACATAGTTCTTATCGATGATGAAATCGATGTTGTTGAAGCCGTGAGCGAGATGTTGGAGCTAGAAGGGTTTAGCGTTACCACTTTTACCGACCCTAACCTTGGCCTTAAATCGCTCAAAGCAAACAGCCAGTCGGTTGTATTGTGTGATGTACGAATGCCACAGGTGGATGGGCTTACGTTACTGAGTTCAATTCAACATAGAGCCGCTAACGTCCCTGTATTGTTGATGAGTGGCCATGGAGATATTCCCATGGCGATAGAGGCAATGAAGCTAGGGGCTTTCGACTTTTTAGAAAAGCCACTTAATGCCAGTGAGCTGGTAGAGAAGCTCGACTTAGCGTTGGCACAATCTCAGCACAACTGCCCAGCAATTATAGGCGGCGATGAGGAAACGGAGTTACCGATTGAAACGGTGGTTATTGGCCAATCAAAAGCGATGGATACGATACGTAAGCAAGTGCTTGCCCTGTCTCATACTGGTGTTGATACCATCATCAACGGCGAAACAGGAACGGGCAAAGAGGTGATTGCTCGCGCGTTGCATCAATTTAGCCATCGTAAGGCGAAGCCCTTTGTTGCGATTAACTGTGGCGGCATGACAGAAAGCATTATTGAGAGTGAGTTGTTTGGCCATGAAGCGGGTTCGTTTACCAATGCCAACAAGAAGCGCATTGGAAAAATAGAACAAGCCAATGGCGGAACTCTGTTCCTTGATGAAATCGAAAGCATGCCAATTGCGGTGCAAATTAAACTGTTGCGCGTCATTCAAGAAAGAATGATTGAGCGCGTTGGTGGTAACGAGTTAATCCCGGTCGATATTGTGGTGGTAGCCGCCAGCAAAGCTGATCTCGCGAGCCTGAGTGAAACGGGGGAGTTCAGAGCCGATCTCTTCTATCGTCTTAATATTGCTAGCTTAAACCTTCCCGCATTGCGTCAACGCAAAGAAGACATTCAGGTGTTATTCCGCCATTTTGTGATTCAAGCGAGTCATAAATACAAGACGCGTCCGTCAACGATTTATCCTGAGCAAATTCAGCAGCTATGTCGACACGAATGGCCGGGTAACGTGCGCGAATTACGCAATGTCGCCGACCGATTTGTACTTGGTATTGTTGGTGATGGTTTCGATCTTCAATCGCCGATTTGCGAGTCGTCCGGAGAAGATTTCGCCTTTGAAAAACAGATGGAGCAGTACGAACGAAATGTACTGACCGAAGCGTTGATAGAGAGCGCGGGCAACATCAATGAGGTCTCAAGCAAGCTGAACCTGCCACGTAAAACGCTTTATCGAAAAATGAAGAAACACCAATTGGATAAAGAGAGCTTCAAGGCCTAACTGGTTCATTCATTCGCTTAATAAAAGCACAAGACAACAATGACCCATTTAACTTTTAGTCGAATGGTTAACCGTTTCAAGTAATTGTAATAAAAGGGTTTTAACATTTGGCATAATGCGTGCAATCACTACATTGTGGCATACGTTCACATGAGGTTATTCGGTGCTGAGTCAAAATCTATATGACAGCTATCTATATATGACAGCTATCCAACACCGAATGATCGAATAAAGGAAGTTAGAAAAATAATTGCTTGTTGCAAGGAGATACAAACATGAAGCAAATACTGAAAGGTTCGATTGCTCTGATACTCGGTGTGAGCTCGATGACGGCATGGGCCGCAGTAGAATCAGCCGACTTAGGTCCTCGTCCCCTCTTTTTAGTGAACAATATGGATGAGAGCCCTTTGAAAACCAAACTGTTGAGTTGCAGTGAAGGACCTTTTCATCGTAGTGATTTTTCTATTGGACATCGCGGAGCTGCGATGCAGTTTCCTGAGCACACCAAGGAATCCTACTTAGCCGCGATTCAAATGGGCGCGGGTGTCGTGGAGTGCGATGTCACTTTTACTAAAGATAAAGCGTTGGTATGTCGTCACTCGCAAAGTGATCTACACACCACAACCGATGTTTTGGCGCATCCCGATCTCGCTAAGAAGTGTTCAACACCGTTCACGCCAGCCAACCCAGCGACAGGCGAAGATGCGCAGGTTGAGTGTCGTACTTCTGATTTCACGCTAGCGGAGTTTAAGACCCTGAAAGGGAAAATGGATGGTGCGAACCCAAAAGCAACCACGGTCCAAGAGTACATGAATGGCACACCTGGTTGGAGAACCGACCTTTACAGCCAAAGTGGAACACTGATGACACACGCCGAAAGTGCGGCATTGTTTAAAGAGCACGGCGTGAAGGTGACTCCTGAGCTGAAATCGGCGGCGGTAGACATGCCTTTCAATGGTTTTAGTCAAGAGATGTACGCACAGAAGTTAGTGGATGAACTGAAAGAGGCGGGTTTCAAGCCTTCGGAGACTTACTTGCAGTCATTCAACTTGGATGATGTGAAGTATTGGGTTAATGAGACGCCTAAGTTCGGCAAGCAAGCCGTTTACCTTGATGACCGTGTTTACGAGCAAGCGGACTTTGTTGCGTCTGTTGAAAACATGAAAGAGCTTCACGATGCGGGTGTGAATATTATCGCGCCACCTCTGTTTGCTTTGGTTGAGCTAGGTGAGAACAACGAACTGGTTGCATCTAACTACGCGAAACTGGCAAAAGATGCTGATCTTGAGATTATTGCATGGACACTTGAGCGTTCTGGGCCACTAGCGCAAGGTGGCGGTTGGTATTACCAAAGCGTGAAAGATGGTATCAACAATGATGGCGACATGATGAAAATGCTTGATGTACTGGCGCAAGATGTCGGTGTTATGGGCGTATTCAGCGATTGGCCTGCAACGGTAACTTATTACGCTAACTGTATGGACAGCGACGCATAGGCGATTCTGAGAGCTCTGTTACGTCGCTAATTATAGCGTTTGTATAGAGAGCGCTTAGCCAAAGAATAATAAGAGAAAAAGCAGTGAACCAAAGAGCCTTCGGGCTCTTTTTTTACCACTGAAATTGGTGGGACAGGAATGACCCAAATGATTGGTTTTGAGTTGGACACTTATGACTCAAAAGTAATTTGAAAGTGTGGGGTTTTATTTAAGTTACTGAAATTAAAGGTATAAAAAGGTGGCATAAAGGCTGCAATAGTGAAAGTGACTTTCAACAATAAGTAAAAGTAAGGTTTGAATATGAAAATCAGTGTTAAAGGACTGTTAATCGCTAGCTCATTACTACTTCCTTCAATGGCAATGGCAAGCGACTGCTCTAGCCGTGGTGTGTTAGACGATCGATACTGTGATGAAAACCAAGATTTGGTGGCCGATTCACCAAAGAACCCAGATGAGTGGAACGATCCAAGTACGCTTGTGTTTACTTACACGCCTGTAGAAGACCCTGCGTTGTACAAAGATGCGTTTGCGGATTTCCAAGCTCACTTAAGTAAAATCACAGGTAAGCGAGTGATTTACTACACAGTTCACTCGAACTCTGCGCAAGTAGAAGCGATGCGTTCTGGTCGACTGCACGTTGCAGGTTTCTCTACGGGCCCAACAGGCTACGCAGTTAACTTAGCAGGTTACGTTCCAATTGCGGTGAAAGGCGATGAGTCTGGCTTCCAAGGTTACAACCTAATCACGATTGTGCGTAAAGACAGCGGCATTAACAAGATGTCTGATCTGAAAGGCAAAAAGGTTGCACACACTTCTGCATCTTCCAACTCTGGCAACCTAGCTCCACGTGCGTTATTCCCAGCGAAAGGTTTAGTGCCAGATGAAGATTACAAAGTGCTTTACTCAGGTAAGCATGACCAATCGATTCTAGGCGTCTTCAATGGAGATTATGACGCAGCACCTGTGGCATCGGACGTGTACGATCGTATGGTAGCAGCAGGTCGTGTTGACGATTCTGAACTGAAGATCATCTACCGTAGCCCACGCTTCCCAACGTCTGCGTTTGGCTATGCTTACAACCTAAAACCAGAACTGGTTGAGAAGATCAACGAAGCTTTCTTTAGCTACCGCTTTACACCAGAAATGAGCGCATCGTTTAAAGGTGCCGACCGTTTCTCGCCAATCAGCTACAAAGAAGAGTGGGATGTAATTCGTGATATCGCTCATGCGACAGGTACGGCTTACACCAAAACTGGCTTGAAGAAATTGGCTGAAAAAGATGCGGCTAAACGAGCAAAGAAAAAAGCCGCTGAGCTAGCAAAACAAGCAAACAACGGCTAGTTCTTTTTTATTAGAAGACTAAGTCTTAGAAAGACTTAGTTCTTTAAAAACACCTACTTCAACTAAATATCTATGCCCTCGCGGGTAGGGCATAGATCATTCTAAAATTCGCACAAGGAAATGCAGTATGGCCGTAGCAAGCTATGAAGGAATAAAGATAAACAACCTTTTCCACGAATACGTGGCAGGCAAGCCAATCCTTAAAGGCATTAATATTGATATCGATGAGCCAGGCATCATCGCGATCATTGGTCCATCTGGTACCGGTAAAAGTACGCTTCTGCGCTGTATCAACCGACTCAACGATCCAAGCCAAGGTGAGATCATATTTGATGGCGCAGACCTGACTCAACTAAAAGGCCAAGCGCTACGTAAACAACGTCGACATATCGGTATGGTGTTTCAAGAATATAACCTTGTCGAACGTTTAACGGTTATCGAGAACGTGTTAAGCGGCCGTTTGGGTTACATGACCGCTTGGAATGCGTGGCGTCGTAACTACTCTGCGCAAGACCTAGCAAAAGCGTTCGAGTTACTTGAATTTGTTGGCCTGCAAGACTTTGCTAACCAACGTGCCGACAGTTTGTCAGGCGGCCAAAGACAGCGTGTCGGTATCGCTCGCGCCGTTATGCAAGACCCATATATCTTATTGGCGGATGAACCGACGTCATCACTCGACCCGAAAACAGCGGTTGAGATCATGGAGTTGATGGAGACATTCGCAGAACAGAAAAACATTCCCGTGTTGGTTAACATCCACGATGTGAACTTAGCCAAGCGTTATGCCAAGCGCATCATCGGCATGTGTAACGGTAAAGTTCATTATGACGGTAGCCCTGAAGGGATCTCAGAAGAAGATCTAAAAATCATTTACGGGGGTGAGTCATGGCTGGATTAAACCCAAGCTCGTCGCCAAGTATTCCATCAAGCGCATCGCCAGCGAAGCATGAAAATCCGTTCAAAACCTCATGGACTAACCGTGCAATTATCGCTGCAATCATTGGCTACCTGTTTTACAGCTTTGCAACGTTAGGGCTGACCTTTGATCGTTTGGTCATCGGTTTTGGTGAAAGTGAGCGGTTACTATCAAGAATGTTCCCGCCAGATTTCTCACGTACTAATCTACTGCTAAGTGGCTTAGCGGAGAGCTTACAGATAGCGATCATTTCGAGTTTCTTCGGCATCATCATCTCATTGTTTCTTGGCTTACTTGCCGCAAGAAACATGATGCCTTCGATTGTATCGACACCTATTCGTGGCTTCATCGCACTGTGTCGTTCTTTCCACCCTGTGATCATCGCAATTCTATTCGTGAAAGCGGTCGGCTTTGGTGCCCTTGCGGGGATCCTGACTTTGGTATTCGCATCGATTGGTTTTATTGCCAAGCTTTTTGCTGAAGCGATTGAAGAGATCTCTTTTAAACCGGTTGAAGCGATTAAAGCGACGGGGGCGAGCTTTGTTAGTGTCATCCTGTACGCGGTGATGCCTCAAGTATTTACTCGTTTCATTGGCTTTGCTAGTTACCAGCTTGATTCAAATCTACGTAATTCAACCATGGTTGGTATCGTGGGTGCAGGTGGCCTTGGCGGTACGCTTTTCTCAGCATTCCAACGTTTTGATTACGACTTCGTTGCCGCTATTTTGATCACCATCATCGCATTGATTCTTGTCGGTGAATTTCTTTCCAATATTGTTAGGAGAATCTTCTAATGACAACTGCATCTATCGATAGAGAGTGGCAGCGTTTTACACCCAACGAACGTGTGGCTCGATTTGCTGTTTACCTTAGCCTTGTGTGTGCGATTGTTTGGTCTTGGCAAACCGTTGAAGTGATTCCTGAGTTTCTATACGACGCGCCAGCCCAGTTTGCTGACATGTTCGAACGAATGGTACCAATGGACTACGCGTTCTATCCTGAGTCGATTCACGCAGCGATGATTGAGACACTGCACATCGCGACGTTAGGTACCTTGTTTACCTTGGTATTTGCTATCCCTTTGGCGCTGATGAACGCGCCAAATATCACTCCGAATAAAGCTTTGAATTGGATTGCTCAATTCTTTCTCGTGTCTTCACGTTCTGTGAATTCATTGGTTTGGGCATTGCTGTTCATCGCACTGTTTGGCCCCGGTGTTCTCGCAGGCATTATGGCAATTGCCATTCGTAGTATCGGCTTTGTAGGGAAGCTGTTAGCGGAAGCAATTGCTGAAGTGAACATGGGGCCTATTGAAGCTCTGCGCGCAACTGGCGCTTCTTGGATGAGCATCTTGCTTAAAGGGTATTGGCCACAAGTGATGCCCGCATTCTACTCTATCGTGTTGTTCCGTTGGGACATCAATGTGCGTGAATCTGCGGTATTGGGGTTAGTGGGCGCTGGTGGTATTGGCGTGGTGCTCAACGATGCGCAAAACCTTTTTGAGTGGCAAAAAGTATCAATGGTGTTGGTGAGTATCTTCGCAGTGGTTATCGTTGCAGAAGCGGTGGTGATCCATATCCGTAATAAACTCATATAAACATATGGTGCAATGCAGCGTGTTTTGTGTGATGTGTCAAAGTTAAGAGCTTATCTAGCATTTTGAAGCTCACACGACCCTAGGTACTTCGGTCTACCTAGCGGTCGTTTTTTTATGTTGTTTGAATGGGCAGAAAGCTTGTTTAGACAGGGATGGTTAGCTTTTCGCTGTCTCAATTTTAAGCCTCAGAAGTGCATCCACAAATTCTGCAAACCCATAGCCACCCGGTTGTGACATCACCTTGCTTGGATGATGATCTAATTTATCCCAATAATGCTGAATGTTAGCCACGCCAACGGTGAGCTGTAGTGATTCGAACATCTGTTGATCATTCATTGAATCGCCGACATAACACGCTTGCTTGTGGATTTGTTCAAGCGATAGGCCTTTATTAGCCAGAAAACGATGTACTGCGTTTTTCTTTGAGTGCTCGCCATACCAAGCATTGATATGAATCGAACTTGCCGTCGCGTGTGCGCCTAAAGCGTGTATTCTTTCGAGTACCGCTTGAACAGTTTCAGGGTCAACAGGTTCACGGTTTTGGCCGATATCAATCGCGACCTCACACAAGCGGTAAGATTGGTCCAGAGTTAGGGATAGATCTGGGTAACTCGCCAAGATCGCTTCAACTTGTTGTTTTAGCTTGGTTTGGCTCTGGCGCACTTGCTCTAGTGGTGTTTCCGATGAAAGCTGTAATGCACCATCTTGTTTCTCTAATAAGAAGGCGCCGTTCTCTCCAAGCACAGCATCGACAGGCCATAGTTGTGCAATATGATCACACCAACCCGCACAAGCGCCAGTCACCGCGACCACTTTGATTCCATTGTCTCTTAGCTTTTGTAACGCAATCAAGGTTTCAGGAGGGAGTGAGCCTTGCCAAGTGAGCGTGTCATCGACGTCGGTTAATACCCATTCGATGTGCTTCCAGTTATTGCCTAGTTGGTGTTCCATCTAAAAACTCACTATTCCATTGATTGTGTTGCTTAGAGTGAGCAGTTCGTCGTTAAACGTCTACACTCAGTGTTGCTAATTAATGCTGAGCTGTGTTTAGAAAACACAATGCTTAGCAAAGTCACCGGCTTCATTGGCAGTCCAGTCGCCTTTCGGTTTCTCTTTCATATCAGTACACCAAGCTTCACTGCCCACTTCTGTACAGGCCATAAGTTGAGTCGCGAGAAATAGAATTAATGCAATTTTTTTCATAATAAACATTCCTTTCTTGTTTAAATCCTTGCTTATAACTGTATCAAATACGACTAGAGATTGTTATAGCAGCCAGTGACATAAGTTTGCTAAAAACGATATAGAGTTGGACTTGGTTCTAAGATGAGAAGTGAAGGGGTTAGGCCATCGCGATAGTCAAAATCAAAGTAATAGATTGATAAAGAGATTGAGGGGGGATCGAAAAAGCCAGCAACATGTGCTGGCTTTGAAATTCTTGTGCGCTTCTATTCGTCAGTGCGCTTTAACTATTAGTCGAGTTATACCAGTTTCATCTCTTGGATGATGTCTGAAGCAATTTCTGGCTTCGTGCTCGTTGGTTTCTCGTGTAAGTCTGATTTCAATTGTCCCTTACGGTTACTTAAGCCTGCTTCAAGTTTCTTGAGTGCTGAAGCGATAGCTGGATACATAACGTCATCTGTAGCTTTTGCGTTTACACGTACACCTTCGTAGTTGGTGAACACTTCAACCTGGTGTTGACCATGTTCTTTTGTGATGAT
Organism: Vibrio sp. 10N.239.312.C11; assembly: GCF_041466065.1. Lineage (NCBI taxonomy): Bacteria > Pseudomonadati > Pseudomonadota > Gammaproteobacteria > Vibrionales > Vibrionaceae > Vibrio > Vibrio sp. 10N.239.312.C11. Next base: position 34,886 of record NZ_JBFSRZ010000039.1, on the reverse strand, counting down.
GATGTCGCAGCTGATCAGTGATGGGAAATGGTTAGATATCTTCTCGAATTTACCTTCGATGTCTTTGCGTGACTCGTCGTTAATTGATACATGATGTGTTTGAACATTTATTTTCATAAATCATACCTTTCCAATGACTGTGTCATTTAAACGTAGCAAACATCGGTTAGTTTAACCAACTGCGAAATAGCACATGTGTGATTCACTTCAGTGTTATCAAATAATCTCCCTTTACTCCCTTGAAAGTCCGAAGAACTGATCGCATATTATGTTTCGTGTTTTCAATACATGTTCAAAAAGACCTCACTCGCGAAGCATTCCTCTAATCTACCTTGCCAGCCTAGGTTTTATCGCCTTAACCAAACGTCAGCTCAAATACTTATTCTAGTTTAAGTTTTATAAATCATTGCTAGTTTGATGCCGATAATGCTTTCTTTTTAAATCACTGCAGTTGATATAAAAAGTGTGGTTTATATAAAAAAGCAAAGCTCCGTGAATGCGACTATTGAATAAGGCAACTCTTGGTTGCCTTTATAGCGCCATCTGGTTTTAGCTATAGCTATTCTTCAAATTGGTAAGAAGAAGGCACCACAATGACACCTTGTTTCGATATGTGAAAGCGTTTAGCGTCGGCAAGGTTATCAATACCGATTTGGGTGCCATCTGGCACTTTGACGTTCTTATCTATGATGCAGTTTTGAATATGGCAATTTTTCCCAATCTCAACATCTTCAAACAGAATACTATCAATCACAACCGCAGCATTACTGACTTTCACTTTCGGGAAGAATATAGAGTTTTGCGCAGAGCCGCCTTCGATCACCACCCCATTCGCGATCATTGAGTTGATGAATATTCCTTGGTTTCCTTCTACAGAAGCAATGGTGCGTGCAGGTGGCAGTTGCGGCTCGTAGGTGCGAATCGCCCAATCTGGTTGGTATAAATCGATAGGTGAGGCTGGCTTTAACAGATCCATATTAGACTGGTAGTAAGAGTCGATGGTACCCACATCTCTCCAGTACGCATCTTGGGTCACTCGGCCTTCTTCGTCGCCAAACTTATACGCGTAAACACTGTTGTTGCCGACCAATTTAGGAATAATGTCTTTACCGAAATCATGGCTTGAATTCGGATCTTCGGCATCCGCCAGTAGCGCTTGTGTTAACACCTCTTTATCAAAGACGTAAATACCCATTGAAGCCATGCTTCGAGTCGGCCTACCGGGGACACATGCAGGGTAATGTGGCTTTTCGGTAAAGTTATTGATCTCTAGAGATTCATCTATCTCCATCACACCAAATTCTTTGGCTTCATCAATCGAAACCTCCATGCACGCTACGGTTAGATCGGCCTCGTTCTTTTTATGTTGCTTGAGCATTGGCGCGTAATCCATGCGATAGATATGGTCGCCTGATAACACCACTACATGCTTAGCTTCGCTACGAGAAAGCAGATACAAGTTTTGATAAATTGCATCGGCAGTACCGCTATACCAACTATCACCTGTACGCATTTGTGGGGGGACATTGGTGATGTATTCGCCGAGCTCGGGGTTAAGCACCGACCAACCATCTCTTAAATGTTTTTGTAAAGAGTGAGACTTGTACTGAGTCAGCACCAAAATTTGGCGCAGCCCAGAGTGTAAGCAGTTCGCGAGCGTGAAATCGATGATTCGATATTTACCGCCAAAAGGTACCGCAGGTTTTGCACGGTTATCGGTAAGGGGAGAAAGCCGAGAGCCAACACCGCCGGCCAGAACGATTGTAAGAGTGTCTTGCATGGTCAGAACCTCAATGTATTTATGATTATGAACATAGACTTGCAAGCGCTAAGCCAAATGTAACCCATTGAATATTAAACGAGATGAGAATGAATTCTGCGAGATTGCACCAAGTTGATGCGTACGAGGTGTTGGCTTGCTCTATTTTGATCCAAACAGATCCGGGCAAGGTGAATGGGTTAAATTAACAAAATGACGCACGGGAAAGCTGCATTACAAAATTGTCAATAAAATGAAGCAATAAAGTGATCGAGTCGATGCAAGTTTACATAAGTTCTCACAAGTTTTCACAAATTGATTTCCATCAATAAAGTAGGGTTATTATATGCTACCTTGCACGCAAAATAAGAAATGATTACTCATTCACCAATAACGATTAAGCCCTCAAAAGGAAATTATAATGAAAAAAACAGTATGTGGTATTGCGGTTGTTGCGGCTCTTATGTCAACTAGTGCTTTTGCTCATAAAGAAGGTGATTTCATCATCCGTGCTGGTGCCGCAATAGTGTCTCCTAACGATAGCAGTGGAGATGTTTTGGAGACATCGGGTTCAAAATTTGGTGTGGATTCAAACACCCAACTTGGATTGACATTTGGCTACATGTTTACAGACAACATCAGTCTCGAGATTCTTGCAGCGACGCCGTTCTCCCATACAATTTCTACAAACCATGGTGGTTTAGGTGATATCGCCGAGACAAAACATTTACCACCAACGTTGATGGTTCAGTACTACTTCGGCGAAGCAAACAGCAAGTTCCGTCCTTACGTAGGTGCTGGTATTAACTACACCGTATTCTTTGACGAAGAGCTTAATGGTGCAGCTAAAGATGCTGGTTTAAGTGACTTGTCTCTTGATGATTCGTGGGGACTGGCTGCGAATGTTGGCATGGATTACATGATCAACGACGACTGGTTTTTAAACGCATCCGTCTGGTACGCAGACATCGATACTACAGCCAAGTACAAGGCTGGTGGGAAACAGTACTCAACAGACGTTGATATTGATCCATGGGTATTCATGATCGGTGGTGGTTACAACTTCTAATCAACATCTTTAGTTTGTTAAAAGCGCTCAAGCTCCAGCCAGCTTGGGCGCTTTTTTATTGATAAGTGATCAATTTAACACTTGCTTCACAATTGCATAGTATTTAATTGCACAATATTCGATCGCATGTAATGTTTGAACGGCTCAAAAAACGAACAGAAAATAAAGCCTGTAGTTAGGTGTATATCTAATTACGGTTAATAATCAAGGAGATGATTGTGCTTAAACGTAACTTATTAGTAGCTTTACTCGCGATTCTGCCTACGATGGCAAGTGCAGAAAACTATTCAATCGGTACAGGCGGTCAAAGTGGTATCTATTACCCATTTGGTGGCGCATTAGCTAAAGTCTGGTCTGAAAACGTACCGGATGTGAATGCAAAAGCAGAAGTGACAGCAGCGTCAGTCGAGAACACCATCAAGGTTGTACGTGGCGATATGATCGCCGGGATTGCAATGGGTAACGTGGTTCTGGATGCCTACAATGGCGAAGGTAAATTTCCTAAGAAAATGCCAGTGAAAACGCTGTTTGCTCTATATCCAAATCTAGTTCATACCATCACTCTTAAAAACTCTGGTATTGATTCATTATCGCAACTCAAAGGTAAACGTGTTTCCCTTGGGGCCCCTGCTAGTGGTACGGCAGTAACATCTTCAGCACTACTTGAGTCGATGGGTATTGATGTGAAAAAAGATATTGATGCGGTTTACCTTAATTACTCAGAAACCACTAATGCTTTGGCGAATGGTCAAATCGATGTGGGTTTCATTGTTGGTGGTCAAGGTGTTGGCGCGGTAACACAGATTGCGTTAACTCACGACGTTAAGGTGATTTCTATCTCTGAAGAAGAGAGTGCTAACTTCATGAGACAATATCCAGCCTACAGTGCTTACGACATTCCAGCAGGTGTTTACAATAAGGTTGATCCAGTATCGACACTTAGTGTGTGGAACGTATTGGTGGTTAATGCCAACATGAGTGATGACATGGCTTACAATCTGACTAAAGCCGCTTTTGAGAACATCGGTGATATTCGTAAAGTCGTGAAAATGGCTGAAATGACCACACCAGAGAATGCTTCTCGACTGCAAGGCGTACCGATTCATGCTGGTGCTCAGAAGTACCTAGATTCGGTAAGCAAGTAACATCTCTACCTCAGGGCAAGTGAAATCTCACTTGCCCTTTTTATCAATTCGTTCTTATCCAGCAGGCATTAATATGGATATTACCCCTGATAATCAAAATGCGTCACCCCAACTATTACCCTATGAAAAACTCGTGAAAACAATGGGCTATTTGACTTTAGTTGTTGCAGTAGCACTGTCGGCTTTTCAGATATGGCAAGGCGTGAGTTCAACGATCTCGGCAACCTATTTTAGACCCATCCACTTGTGTTGGGTATTGGTATTGATCTTCCTTCACTTTCCATTGATCTCTAACCGAAAGAACAAGCTCTTTATTGTGGGCAAGCTGATCGATGTGATCTTGTGTGCCGTGGTGGTGTTTGCTGGCTACCGTTTATGGATATTCGATTATAACGACATCAATCATCTGTTTTATGGCCTTCAATTTGCTGACATGTTTGCTGGTAGTGCTTTGTTGGTACTGCTGCTAGAAGGATGCCGACGTACTGTTGGTTGGGTGATGGTGTTAATCGCAGTGTTGTTCCTTGCGTATAGCGCGTTCGGTGACATGCTGCCAAGTGGTTTTTCTATTAAGGCTTACACGCTACAAGAGCTGATTCAGTTCCAGATTTACTCCGCTAATGGTGTATTTGGTTCTGCGTTAGGGATCGCCGCGACAACGGTATTCATCTTTGTGTTGTTTGGTGCATTTCTAGAGGTGACCGGAGCCGGTAAATTCTTTATTGATCTCGCATTCTCAATCGCCGGTAAATACCGTGGCGGCCCTGCGAAAGCCGCGGTATTGGCATCGGCAGGTTTGGGTTCTATTTCTGGTTCTGCGATAGCGAATACGGTGACCACAGGCTCAATTACGATCCCTATGATGAAGAAGCTCGGTTATAAACCAGAGCAAGCCGCAGGTATTGAAGCTGCCGCCTCTACGGGTGGGCAAATTATGCCACCAATTATGGGGGCTGGTGCGTTCGTGATGGCGCAGTTTACTGGTGTGCCTTACAGCGAAATCATGATCGCATCGATTGCTCCTGCTATTTTATACTTTTTCTGTACTTTGCTTTACGTTCATCTAATGGCGTGCAAGTTGAACCTCAAAGCTGTAAGCAGAACAGAAGCCGTGATTTCGGTGATGAAAGATGGCGCTCACCACCTGATTCCGTTGATCTTGATAACGGCACTCTTAATGATGGCTTACTCACCGTTGCTAGTTGGTGTTGCGGGTTGCAGTGCAATTCTACTAACCGCGGCGCTGCGTAAACACAGTCGAATCGGATTGAAGAAATTCATTGAAGGGATGAAAAATGGTGCACTGATGGCGTTGCCGATTTCTGCAGCGTGTGGTGCGGCGGGCATTATTGTTGGTGTGGTAGGGCAAACAGGAATCGGTTTGCAGTTTACTCAGTTTGTGATGGACTTCTCTGGTGGCTACATGCTTATTGCATTGGGCTTAATCAGTTTAGTGGCTTTAATTTTGGGTATGGGCTTACCTGTAACAGCGGCGTATATTGTGTTGGCGGTTATGGCTGTACCAATGCTAAGCGATTTTGGCTTACCATTGTTAACTGCTCACCTTATCGTATTTTGGCTGTCTCAAACCTCGAACGTAACGCCACCTATAGCCTTGGCTGCTTTTGCTGGGGCTGGTGTAGCGAATGCTAACCCAATGAAATCTTCGGTAGAAGCGTTCAAGTTGGCGGGTGGTCTGTTCATCATCCCAATTATGATGGCATACACAAGCCTTGTGAATCCTGACGACGGAATGCCAGCGTTGCTTTTGTCAATCGTCCAGACGCTGACTATTATTGTCGCGATAGCGATCGCAATTGAAGGGTATTTGATTCGTTCACTGAGCATGGTTGAGCGCTTAGCAGCATTACTTGCCATTCCACTATTGTTACTCAATCCATTCGGGCTAGGACCTTTGGGGATTGTAATTATTGTCGCACTGATTGTGATTCAATGGCGTGGTCGAGAGGTCGCAAAACAAACCTAGTGTTTATCGAGTTCGGACAAAAGAAAAAAGGGACCTTTACTATGTATAGTAAAAGTCCCTTTCTCTATACGTCAATTAAACAAAGACGTTACGTAAGTTAATCACTGAAACTTACGGTTGTTGCTTAGTTGGTGCTAGAGCAATCTCACGGATACATACATTCTGTGGTTGTTGGTAAGCGTACGATACCGCGCGAGCAATATCGTCAGCAGCCAGTACGCCGCCCATGTCTTCTTTCCAAGAATCGTAACCGTCTTTGATTTCTTGAGATGTAGTGTGAGACAGAAGTTCAGTCTCTACAGCACCCGGTGCGATAGTGGTAACACGAACATTTGAAGCAGCAACTTCTTCACGAACGTTCTCAGAAATAGCGTGTACCGCGAATTTAGTACCACAGTAAGCAGCGTGGCTTGGGAATGTTTTCTTACCCGCGATTGAGCTGATGTTGATGATAGTACCTGTATTGCGTTCCATCATAGGAGCAAGTACAGATTGCATGCCGTTTAGAAGGCCAATCACGTTCACGTCGAACATTGTCTTCCACTCTTGAGCGTCTTGAGTATCGATTTGACCAAGAAGCATTGCACCAGCGTTGTTGATAAGCGCGTCTACAGGGCCAAATTTCGCTTCACCTTGTGCGATTGCTGCATCAAAAGACGCTTTGTCTGTTACGTCTACTTTTACTGACAGTGAGTTTGGTAGGTTCAGCGCTTCAAGGCGGTCAACACGACGAGCTAAAAGTAGCAGAGGGTGACCTTCATCGCTTAGACGACGAGCGATTGCTTCACCAATACCAGAGCTTGCACCTGTAATTACGATTAGTTTTTTCATTTCATTTCCTCTGTACTTTAATTGCGTCGGTTGGCTACGACGTGTTGTTTAAGTGCATTCGAATCAAGTGCTTGTTGCCTTGCTTCGTTGCGATGGAAGTATATTAAGGAAAATAGCATTGTTGATATATAGCGCTTTACTTGAAACACTGTTGCTATGGTGCAACAATAAAAGCGTCTATCTCATAACTTCATTAGTAAGCTGTCGACTATGCTCAATCAAATTAACCTGTCTGATATTCGCTCCTTCGTGCTGATCGCTCGTTTAGGTAATTTCACCAAAGCGGCGGAGGAGTTGGATGTGTCTCGTTCCCACGTATCACGCCAAGTGAGTAGCCTAGAAAAGCAGATGGGTGTGACACTGTTTATCCGCACCACTCGAACCTTGAGGCTGACTCACGCAGGGCAAGATCTGTACGCGAGATGTGAACAAGCCTTAGATAATATAGACCAAGCTCTGATTGCTGCTGTCGACGATGTCGAAGAGGTGCGCGGCGACATAAAAGTAAACTGTGTCGGAGGTTATCTTGGTGAGGTGATCATCGCGGATCTGGTCAATGAGTTTATGCAGCTTTACCCAGACATCAGCATCAGTCTTGATTTCAGTAGTAACCGAGTCGACTTGATTGAAGATGCGTTTGATATCGCTTTTCGTATGGGGAGTCTTGAAGATGCGGGCTTTATCGCTAGAAAGCTATTGGATATTGAAATGGGAACACTCGCGAGCCCAGAATATTTTGCTCGCAAAGGAAAGCCAAACCATCCTAAAGATCTCATCCACCATGATTGCTTAACGGGCTCGGTGCGTAAGTGGAGCTTTCAAGCTTTGGATGACACTAAGAAAACGGTCGATGTGCATGTCACGGGCAGACTTCAATGTAAGAATGGCCGAGTGTTGGTGCAGGGCGCTAAGTCGGGAAATGGGATTATTCGTGTTCCAACCATCTATTGCTTGCAAGAGATCAATGATGGGCAATTGGAGCAGGTGTTTGATGAATGGGTAGTGCCTAAGGTCGACTTTTCAGCGATCTACCATCGAGACCGCTATCAACCGAGCCGAATTCGAACCTTCATTGATTTTGTGAAAGGCCGTTTTGAGCAAATGCCAGTCAGCTAAGTGCTGCTTGTTGCCTTCCTTTTTCTGTCTGCTGTTTTTTGGCAATAGTTGGACTGGCTTGAACTTACATCTCGTCGATTTCGTTTTGTAGGTTTTCCAACTGCTCTAGAATCAACAAGAACTTCTCGCCGAACGGCGTCACTTGGTATTCAACTCTTGGTGGCAGTTCGTTGAACATCTGCTTATCTAAAATCCCAAACTCCACATTTCGCTTCAAGCATTCATTCAATACCTTGGTCGATAACCCTTCGACCGAGCGCACCATTTCACCAGGGCGATTAATGCCATTTGCCAGTAATTGGTAAACCGTTAGCGACCATTTACAGCCGTAGATGGTTTCTACCATGCGAGCTGAGCGCTCTGGTGCTGATTTTCTTGAAAAAAAGTTTTCCTGATTTTTCATAAAGATGTACCAATAAGTACCTACCTAACCGATTTGTACTTACTATTCATAGTGTTAGTTCAAAGCCTAAGATTACCACGTTCACATGACTTAGGAGATAACAAAATGAACTTCACTAAAAATGGTATTGCAGTAGTAATCGGTGGCACAAGTGGTATGGGCTTTGAAACAGCTAAGCAGTTAGTCGCTCAAAACATCCATGTGTTGGTGGTCGGCAATAACCCAACTAAGTTAGATAAAGCGGTGTCAGAGCTGCAATCGCTCGGTCACGCTTCAGGCTGGCAAGCTAATCTTTATGATGATGCAAGTGTGTCTCGTCTTATTGTGCATTTAGAGTCGCTCGAAGAAGGTATTGGTTACCTTGTTAATGCTGCAGGTTACTTCAATCCTAAAGCGTTTATTGAGCATCAAGAATCTGATTACGAGCAGTACATGCAGCTGAATAAAGCAACTTTCTTCATCACTCAAGCGATAAGCAAGTTGATGATCAAGAGCGGCGGCGGTAGTGTGGTTAACGTTGGCTCTATGTGGGCGAAACAGGCAATCAAAGCGACGCCATCTTCTGCCTATTCAATGGCTAAAGCAGGCCTGCACGCATTAACACAACACATGGCAATGGAACTGGCTGAGCATAACATTCGTGTGAATGCAGTGTCTCCGGCTGTGGTTAAAACACCGATTTACGAATCTTTTATTAAACCTGAAGAAGTGGATCAAGCGCTAGAAGGTTTCAACGCGTTCCACCCGATTGGTCGAGTAGGTTTGCCGAAAGACATCGCCAATAGCATCTCTTTCTTACTGTCAGACAGTGCTGACTGGGTAACGGGCGCAATCTGGGATGTTGATGGCGGTGTGATCGCTGGCCGCAATTAATTAGGCTTCTTTTCAGGAGGCTGTCGCGTAGGCAAATAGCAGCGAGATGGCCTCCTTGATCAGTATTCGCGTAGAATAGAAACGAGAAAGACAACAATAATAATTAAAACGATAACAAGAGTAAGGTCGCCATTATGTTCAATATGGACTTTTCAAAGAGACTGGTTATAGAAACCGAGACATTAGATTGGATCGCGAGCCCTGCCAAAGGGGTATGGCGTAAGCCGCTTGAAAGAGAAGAGAAAGAATCAGGTCACACGACCAGTGTTGTGAAGTACGAACCGGAATCTTCGTTTTCTGAGCACCCGCATCCGCAAGGCGAAGAAACCTTCGTGTTAGACGGTGTTTTCTCTGATGAAACTGGAGATTTCCCTGCAGGCACTTATATCCGTAATCCTCCGGGCAGTGCACATTCTCCATCAAGCAAAGATGGCTGCACGATCTTGGTGAAGCTCAACCAGTTTGATGCGAGAGACTTAACTCAAGTTCGTATCAATACTCTAGAAACTGAATGGCTTCCGGGCATCGGTGGCTTACAAGTCATGCCGCTGCATGGTTTTGAGCACGAAAATGTGGCCTTGGTGAAATGGCCGGTTGGTGAGCGCTTTCAGCCACACCGTCATTTTGGTGGTGAAGAGATCTTTGTGTTGTCAGGCACTTTTAAAGATGAACATGGCGTGTATCCAAAACACACTTGGATGCGTAGCCCTCATATGAGCGAGCATTTCCCTTATGTGGAAGAAGAGACGGTTATCCTAGTGAAAACGGGTCACTTGCCATTGGATTAAAGGAATGCTCAATATAAAGATGAGAAAGCCGCATTGTTTTGAACAAGCGGCTTTTTTAGTTTTTATATATGAACTGGCTAGTAAGCGACACCAATACGTTGACGTGGGAACTTACCAGCTTCGAGCTCATCAATCATCGCAATCGCGTAGTCGCTGACTGATATCTTGCTGTTGCCATCTTCGTCGGTGAGCAGTTGATCACCACCTGTGCGGTAGGTCGACAGTTTCTCGCCCGGGAAGATTTCTGCCGCTGGGCTAATGAACGTCCAGTTAACCTCGCTGTTCGATTGCTTGAACACTTCAAGAGCTTCACCTTGTGCCAAGGCTTCGTTTTTATGTTCTGCTGGAAAGTCCGGAACGGTCACTAACGGTACGTTTGGCGCCACTTCTAATGAACCTGCACCGCCAACCCAAAGCAGGCGCTCGATACCAATGCTTGGCAGTGTCTCAAGCAGCTTAGTCGCTGTGCTTTTTACGATGTCGTGATTACCCAAAGCACGTCCGCCAATCGAAGTGATTACTGCATCAACGCCGGATAGTGCGGTTGCAAGGCTTGCTGCTTCATCTTGTAAATCAAATGAACGAACCTCAACATTGTTCATTTCTACACGGCTTGCGTCTCTTACGACTGCAACCACGTCGTGACCACGAGATTGAGCTTCTTGAGCAATGTGACTACCAATCCAACCAGATGCGCCTAATACTGCAATTTTCATAATGTCTCTCCAATTATCTAATTTATTGAGTCTGTTTCTCGACAGCCATTGCAGTCTAATAGCTCACTAGGTTACGATAAATATCGTAAAATGATGTAGATTGTATCTATACAGTTATCTAATAGGCTTGGTTAAGTCGGCAAGGGAGAGTGTGATGGACAGGTTGACGGCGATGCGTAGCTTTGTTGAAGTCGCAAATTGCGCCAGTTTTACTCAAGCAGCAGAGCATTTGGACATGAGCCGTTTACAGGTTTCACGTCATGTTCAAGAGATCGAAGGGTGGTTAAAGCAGAGGTTATTGCACAGAACTACTCGAAAGGTCAGTTTGACCGCGGCAGGAGAGATTGCGCTACAACGTTGCGAAAAAATACTCCATGAAACGGCGGAGCTAGAAGTCACGGCACTTAATCAAACCGACGATCTTTCAGGGGTAATTCGAATTGCAGCGCCGATTGGTTTAACTCAAAACATGCTGTTGGATGTGGTTGAGCAATTCACAGAGCGTCACCCTAATATCACGGTCGAGTTGTTTGCTTCAGACCGTTTTGCGCAGCTGGTGGATGAGAGAATAGATATTGCCCTTCGCTATACTGACCAACCTGACGATAGTTTGATTGCTCGAAAGCTCATGGAAATTGATTCAGTGGTGTGTGCCTCTCAAGTCTACCTAGACAAGCACGGAGAACCTGAAACGGTCGAAGCACTTCGACAGCATAATTGCTTTCGCCATTTGAGTGTTTCTAAGTGGGATTTCGTTAAGGATAACCAGCATTATTCGGTTGAGGTATCTGGCACTATCAAGGCTAACGATGTTGGGGTATTAACTCGCGCCGCACAGCATGGAAAAGGGATTGTTCGCTTACCTTGTGATTTAGCCAATCCGTTGATTGCAGAAGGGAAATTGAAACGAATATTGGATGACTTTGTTTCACCCAGCAGTGTGCTTTGGGCGGTGTATCTGTCTCGCAGTTATCAGCTGCCTGTTGTTCGTCAGTTCATTGATTTTGCAGCAGAAGTTTGGTCTAGCGATATTAAGTCTGGTGATGTTTGAGGTTATATATCTTAAGTACACAAGTACACAAGTACACAAGTACACAAGGCATAAACACATAAATACAAAAATCCGATATCAAAGGTGATATCGGATTTGAACTCAATCATTCAGAGTTCCACACGCTCTCCTCTCACGAAGTCTTTACACGTATCTGTGTACCGATAATCGGGTGTTTATCGCCTTATCGTTGATGTCAGGTAAAGGCTGATACAAGTTTCTAGTAATGTCGGATAATACTTGGTCGTAAACTTGCGATACGACGCTAGAAATATCACTGGTTAATTCGTATAAGCTATCTGTAGGTTGGGTTAATTCGTTGCTCGATGCGATTTCTGCGAGTGCATGCATCGCTCGAGTGCAAACTGGTGATCCACTGCTAATAGGGCAGATAATTGATAATTGGTTGAGTTTACGGTGAGTCTGAGATGCATAGAATTTGAATCTCGCATACTCCTCAGGTATTCCCGTATTCGACTTTTCTATCCCAGGGATGGCCAATCTCAACTTGGTAAGGATCTCCATACAATCTAAGATCTGTTGCCAGTTCATGTGGTACTCACGGCTCATGTCTTCTCGTTCTGATTGAATCAGCCAGATGATCATCACTTCATCCATCAAGAACATGCTGTGACGAATCGTTTTTCCATGAATCGATTGATTACGTACTAAGCTACGGTTTTGCCAGTCATTGTGCATAGCGATGAGTTTGAGATGATAAATGCGATACATCGGACGGCTGTCAAACGACACATGAGATTGAAGCAGTTCAGATACCTCAAGTATGTTGTCGTAAATCTGATTCACTTTTCGAATTGAGTCGCTCGTCAATTGATACGCCAGAGCATAATGCGTTGCCGCGCGATGTTTTCGTGATAGCAACAATAACTGTCTGAGTAGAACTAAGGTTTCAAACCGGTGTGATAGCGCTGTTTGTCTCTTCTTTGAGAAATGAAACAGCGCTGCAAGTACTAATAGGGATAAACCCACTGAAATAACGACCAACATATTCAACTCCTAATATCTGAATACCTACTTAGTGGTAGTTCACGATTTGTGCCAAAATTGATAAGCATTATATTTCAACGACTTATATTTTAAGCCCGCTTGTGGATGACCAATACTGGTGCATCACCTCACCATTCGAGTGAGTGCGATAGAAGAGGTTATAGGTTTTTATAGTTTCTAGACTTTGCTATGGCTGAAGCACAAATAGCTACAATCTGGCTAACCTCTTATGCAAGGTTAGTCAGATTGGGTTACACAGAGATGTACATTCAGTGAGTATATAGTGAAGGTATGACTAAAGATTTACGGCGAATGTACCACTGAGAAGACAGATAACCGCGAAGCTCGTTTAGGTCGATAGCCCAATAAGTCGATCGTTCCAGAAATCAATAGCGCGATAAGTCGATCACTTTATGACACAGCTTACTCAAAGCCAGTTGATCATGGCTGATCAAAATTAGGCCGCAGTTAGCTTCTTTCGATACTTCAACTATTAACCTTAGCGTTTGTGCTGCAGTGATGGGGTCTAATCGTGATGAGGGTTCATCTGCAATTAACAGTTTTGGGCTCATCAGTAGCGCTCGTAAAATGGCGAACCTCTGTAATTCTCCTCCGGATACTTGGCTTGAAGGACGCTCAAGCAATGCAGAATCAAGGCTCAATCTATCTAGAAGTACGGGTATCTTGGAGCGATTTAGCTTGTGAAGCGCACACAAGTCATCAAGCAACGTTTTTAGTGTTGTGTGAGGGGAGTGCGCACTGGGTGGATCTTGGTAAAGCTTAAGGCGTTGTCCTTTTTCGATTTTTTGAACCCAGTCGATATTGCCGGAAAAGTCGTGATGCAACCCTAGTAAAGTATCGGCGAGAGAAGATTTTCCGCATCCGCTGTCACCATAAACTCCCAGTATTTCACCGTGTGATAATGAGAACGTCAGATCTGAAAAGAGTGTTCTTTGATCGCGGTAAATAGCTAAACCTTCAACTTCAAGAAGTAGCTTCTGCCCGCTTTGTATACCAACCTCTGAGGGAGCAGCGTGACTATTTGATTCATTTGAAGGTTGCGAGGAAGCTGGCTGCTCAAGAGACCAATACTCAGGTTGCGCTTGTATTAGCGCTTTTGTGTAGGCCGCTTGTGGCTGATCTAAAATGGCTTTAGCGTCTCCCCTTTCAACAATTGCCCCTTCTTTCATGACAATGATGTCACCACCTAACATTTTAGCCAGTTTAATGTCGTGAGTGATGGTGAGCAGGCCACCGGGTTTGCCATTTTCAAGTTGTTGGCAGTGAGAAAGGAGAAGTTGCCCAACGTGATCACGTCGGCTTTCGTCTAAGCCTTTTGTGGGTTCATCGGCAATTAACAGTTTGCCTCCAGCTTGTGTCGCACATAAGTACGCAGCACGTTGCGCCATTCCGCCCGAGAGTTCAAATGGGTGTTTATCTCCATCTTTGCCCAGATCCATTTGTTGAAGTGCATGATGGGTGAGTGTGTCACTCTGGGAGCGATCTTCGTTTAAAACCAGCTTATGAACTTCGCTTATCTGCGATCCTATAGTCCGAAGCGGGTTGAGTGCTAACCAAGGTTCTTGAGGTAGCAAAGCGATTTCTTTACCCCAAAACCGTTCTCGGTTTAAAGGGTTAAGCTCATCAAACAAAGTAATGTCGCCCTCTGGTTTTAAGGCATCGGGCAACGTGCCCGCGACGGCTGCAGCGATTAGGCTTTTCCCCGCGCCTGTTTCGCCCAAGATGGTGAGCGGACGCTGAGGATATAAATCTAAACTTAAGCTCTGGACTAAGGTTTGAGTATCAGTTTGAATCGACAGGTTTTCAATTTTTAACATTGCGTTCATGCTGCTACTCCGTTATCCGCTTGTTTGCCTAGTTGGGGTTTTTCTTGTTTAGCTCCCGGTTCATTATGCGTATGGCTTTTTGAGGATTGCGTGTGACGTTTTCCTTGAGCTAATAAATGAAAGCTTAATACAAGAAGAAAAACGGTCAGTACCGGTTGAATCAAAACCCAAGGGGCTTGGTGGTAGTAACGGAATAGTTCAACCATCATTAAGCCGAGCTCAGCTTCTGGCGGCTTGAGCCCAACATGTAGAAAGCCTAAAGACGCGAGTGCCAGTATTGAATTACCCGTACCAAAACAGAACAAGGTGAATAAATCATTTCGGCAATCTGGCCACAAGTGACGCTTGAATATATACCAGTGGTTGAACCCATAAAGCCGAGAGGCTTCTACTGCAGGTGACTGAATGAGTGACAACGTTCGGTTGCGTGACACGCGGAAAAAATCCACCCACAGCATGAGCGATATGGCGATATATAGAATGAGGAATGATCCCGGAACCATAGCCGCAAAAAGTAAAACAAGAATTAAGCCAGGCATGGCGAGTATCATATTCACGTTGAATGAAAAGATTTTATCCCACCATCCTTGTTTCCAGCCGGCTATTACTCCCATTGACGTCCCTAACAACGCTGCGGTGGTAATACTGATTAATGCCATGGAAAGTGAGGTGGTAATGGCGTGGCTTAATCTCGCTAAATTACTGCGTCCAAAATGGTCTCTGCCTAAAGGTTCTTCGACAGAAGGCGTTGTGAATGCAAGGTCTAAATTTTGCTTGGCAATATCACCTTGATAGACAGTCCGTTCTAGCATGACTAGGCATAATAAAGCGGCTAAGATAATCAGACCTAACCATTGCGGTTTTGTTAAATTCATACGATCTTAACCTTCTTTTTTTCGGGTTCTGCTTGTTGTTTATTAGGTGCAAATTTTGAAAATAAAGCAGAGGGTTTATTCGCGCGTTGCCTTGGATCCAATTGGTAGTTAACAAGATCGACTAAGGTATTGATGACCACAAATAGAAGCCCCATCAGCAATGCTGCCCCTTGAATCATTGGAATATCTCTACGGAAAATCGCATGCGCCAATGCATGCCCAATACCTGGCCAGGAGAACAATGACTCGATCATAATGATCCCTTCAATTAACCCGGTTGCTTGAACACCAACAAAAGTAATAACAGGTAAAGCGATGTGTTTATGAGCGTGATGCTGGAAAGCTTGCGCCTCACTGAGCCCTTTTAAACGAGCGAATAAAAAGTGCGGTGCTGTGATGGCATCGTGAGTGGCGTTTCTTATAAGACGACTAGACATTGCAGCCAGCGATAGTGCCAAGGCGAGGGCGGGCAAAATGATAAACTCGACTCGACCAAAGCCTGCCACAGGAAGCCAATTCAGCTGTAACGCAAATATAATCACCAAGGCCAAACCTATTAAAAATACAGGCTGAGCTCTTAAGATGATGGAACCTAATAGCGAGAAATGGTCTGCAAAAGAGTCGGTCCGTTTTCCACAATAAATACCGATTGGGATGGCAATGAGAAGAGAAATGACGGTCGCGACGACTGCCAATAAAATGGAATGCCCGAGCTGGTGGCTGATTTCATCAATGACGGGGGTGCCACTAATCAATGATGTTCCCAAATCAAAATGGAGAAGATCCCATAGCCATTCGAGGTATAGCTGCAAGCCCGAACGATCAAGCCCTAGCTCTTGATAAACCGCTTGTGCCGCATCCGCATCTACATAATCATACCCATAGCGACCCGCTGCAATTCGAAAAGCAAAGTCGCCGGGTAACAAGCGCATTAAAATGAAAGTGAGTGTTCCGATACTCCAAGCCACAAAGCCGGCTTGGAGTACTCTTCGGATTAAGATATTAATCATTAATCGTCATCTCTGAGATGCGATAGTTGATTTCAAATGGGTCAAATGAGAAGTGGTTAACACGTTCATTCACCGCGACTAATTGAGTGTAGAAAGTCACAGGAATCAGCGGCATTTCTTCCGCTAATATGGATGAAGCCTCTTGAGTCATTAGATTATATTGTTCTTGGTTTGGTTCAACCGATAGACGTTGAAGTAAGCTGCTGAACTCATCAGAAGACCAGTTCATTGGTCCCCAGTCACTGCCTTTATGGCTAGCAAAGTCGCGCATTAGTAAGGCTAGGGGATCCGCCGTAGTGCCAAAATTACGCGCCACGAGCGCCATTTCTAATGTGCCGTCTTTGTGCTTTGATGGAATTGCACTTGAGTTATCGATAGAAACATTCACTTGAATACCGACTTCTTTAAGCTGAGCTTGAATCGCGGTTGCTACGATAGGCAGCTCTGGTCTATCTGAGTAGGTAGTTAAAGTAATATCGAATGTTTTGCCTTCTCGCGAAAGGAGACCTTCCTCATTTTCCTGCCAACCTTGCCCTGCGAGTAATGTTTTCGCTTGGTCGATATTACGCTGAGTTTGCTCAAGGTTATTGATGTGCCATGCGCCAAGAGAAGGGGCAAACAGTTGATAGGCTTCAGAGCCTGGAACGCGGACGATTTGTTTTGAAATCCCCGTTCGGTCCAAAGCTAAACTGATAGCTTGACGCACATCTGAATGATTCAAAAGTGGGTGTTCATTATTCAACTTAATTAGGATCGTTCTTGGGATTGACTCCATCACTAATTCAACATTTTTTGCTGACTCAAGCAGGTCGATACTGGCTGGATCGAGTGTGTAAACCAGATCGGCTTGACCGGTTTGTGCTAACAAAGCACGGCTTTCAGAGCGATGACCTGCAAGGTAGTGAACATGTTCAATCGAGGCTTTTGTGCCCCAGTAGTCCGCATTTTTGACAACATGCGCTTTATGAGGAGCTTGTAATTCTTGGATTTTATAAGGACCTGTACCACTCAGCTGTGCCACATTTCCTTGTTGATCAAACGAACTTGGTGCTGCAATCGCTGCTGTGTAATGCGCTAACACGGCCAGCAATGGTCGATAAGGTTGAGATAGTTCTATCACTAGAAGGTTGTCTGAAGCTGATACCTCTTTGATAGGTACACGCTTTAATACGCCAGGTTTTTTTAAAGCGTGAGAAAGAGAAGTTTGAACAGCTTGCACGGTAAGCGGTGAACCATCGTGGAAAACAACGTCTGGGCGCAATGTGAATTCCCAGCGTAGATTGTTTGCGCTAGTTGTCCATTCTTTCGCTAATAAAGGGGTGACGTTGCCTGACTTATCGATAGCAGTAAGTGCTTCAACGACTTGTAACCGTGTAAATAAATAGCCGTTTTTAGATAAATCTTGGTCGGTAAATTCAAAGGGGCCAGAAATGTTTAGCGTTGTTGGTTGTGTTTCTTTTGATGGTAAAAATATCCATATGAGTAGTGCACTGATGGAAAGTAGCGCCAGTGCGGCAAGCTTTTTCATGCTTTTGTCCTAGTTATGAGTAATTATTTGCGATGTTATAACATAACAATTGCGTATTGTTAATGATAATAGTTGCTAATTGGCTCGGTTTTTTATCGGACGTGAGTATGAAAAAAGCCCCACTGAAATCAGTGAGGCTCTAATTTTTGTATGCGGTTCTGATTCTAACAGGGTTTATTGGACGGTATCAGTCAGCTGTAAAAGCTGTTTGAGTGACAGTCACTATGCCCTGTTTAAAATAAGCTTGGCTCCATTGGTGAGCCTAGATCTGTTTAGGTCAATGCGTTTGAGTTAATATCGGGATACTAAGCACTAAGCACTAAGCACTAAGCACTAAGCATTAAATATTAAACATTAAGCCAGTTTTAGGTCGAACTCAGTGCGGTACATCACCATATCTTCAATGGTCAGTACAGGCATGTTGTGCATTTTACCGAAAGCAACGATCTCTGGCGCTTTTGCCATCGTGCCGTCTGGGTTGGTAACTTCACACAGTACACCTGCCGATTGAAGACCTGCCATTTGCATTAGATCCACAGTACCTTCTGTGTGACCGCGGCGAGCCAGTACACCACCTTTACGCGCACGTAATGGGAATACGTGGCCAGGGCGAGCTAGGTCAGTAGGTTTAGCCGTTGGGTTTGCAGCTGTCTTGATCGTTGTTACACGGTCAGCGGCAGAAACACCTGTTGTTACGCCGACTTTTGCTTCGATAGTAACGGTAAACGCAGTTTGGTTTGCGCTGTTGTTATCAACAACCATAGGTGGAAGTTCGAGTTGGTTTGCTTGCTCGTCTGTTAAGCATAAGCACACAATACCGCTGCATTCTCGGATCATAAGCGCCATTTGAGCATTCGTTAGGTGTTCTACTGAGTAGATGATGTCGCCTTCGTTCTCACGATCTTCATCGTCAAGTAGAAGCACGCCACGACCTTCGCGCAGAGCTTGCAGTGCGTTTTCAACGCGAGTGATTGGTTCGCCAAATTCGGCAAGTAGTGAAGACTGATTCATGGTTAAACTCCTAAAATATCACCAGAATCAGGGCTGTATGAGGGATCTCAACCGAGCACAACAAAGCAGACTCATTACAAGTCGACTTGTACCAATCGTAGTAAACAACTGGTCATTCTAGCTGGTTAAAACCCTTGATAACGGCGTTAAAATTCTTGACTGTAGAATAACTACTTATCGAAAAATTTTGCCTTGTTCTCAAGCGTTTTTCCTGCGCTATCTCTGATCATTTATTTACTGTGATTGGTATTAGCTCATTATGGTTTTATCCAAAACGAAATGCACCCGTCTAAGTTGGAGGCATGAACCTAATAAATAGGTACACCTTTCCAACTTAAACGAGTGTGTTTTCATTCTCTCTCATCCGGACTATGACCGTCGGCTCTGGCATCTCACCAGATCTGCTGACCTCGACGAATCGAGCGCTCGCGGGCTTATCTTTAGATTTTGCTAAGGACATACCGCCGGTGGGGAATTTCGCCCCGCCCTGAGAATAAAAATTAATAATCTATTTTGCTTTGAAAGCAGACCAGATGGTAATCCTTTCAATAGTGGATTTAAAGGACTGACAGCAAAGTTTTTCAGATTCCGGCCTTATAGTCGGGTAAGTGTTCACTTTATCAGCAGAACGTGTCCGGCAGTCTTTAGTGGGATAAGACCTTTGAATCAGCTGGTTTGAGTGGTCTTTGTTGCTCTATGAACATAAGTGGATGTCGAACATTGTTGATGCTGGCGTGGCTGTTCACCGAATCAATACTCAAGAGGTTCATCAATCGAACATTGTTAGACCATGACGGCTTAATGGCCGTTTTGACATAAAATTGATATTGGCAGTGCTAAGCTGCGCTAGCATCCATCCACTTTACCCAAAAGATCTTAGTCATGACATCTCCGTTCTCTAACAAATCCAAAGGCTTATTACTGCTCGTTTTAAGTTTGTCTTCTCTCGTACCGTTTTTGATCTTTGGATCTAATTTTGACCTTGGGGCTGCGGTTTCGCCTTTCCAAGGCGCCTTCATAACGTTTGTGACTTACTCGGCGGGTAATCAAGGATTCTTGGTAACGCTAGCTGTTTTGTCTTTGGTATTGCTCACGATGAAATTTTCCAAAGCTAAGCTCGTCAGCCTTTGTCTGCAGCTCGGCTTGTTGTTGGTTCTCAGCTTTGCAGCAAAAACTTTCTTAAAGCATTCTACAGAAAGCCCGCGTCCTTATTCTGAGTATTTGGTGACGCAAGAAGTCGTTGACATACCAGAGCTGTTTTACGAACTGCCATTGGTAGAAAAGAACGCAGCGATTGCATCTGTGCAAGACAAGGTGAGTGAGTGGCGAACACGTCATTGGCTAGGTGAGACTGACTATTCTTTCCCATCTGGGCACATGATTTTCGTTGGCGTGTGTCTGGCGTTCTTTGGCGGCTTGTTCCTAGAAGCGAAACGTTTTTACTTAGTCGGCGGTTTGCTAGTTTGGGCTGGTGGCGTTGCTTATAGTCGTGTTTGGCTTGGTATGCACCGCCCTGAAGACTTAGCTGCGTCTATCGCCTTTGCCGGTTTGATTTACCTATTGGTGCCACAGATTCCGACGCAAAAAATAGAACCTTTGTTGCCGATGTTTCTAAGAGATAGCAAATGAGTAATAAACTTGCCTAGAAAAGCTCTGATGGGGCTTTTGAAAGAGAGGAATAAAAAACCGCCTTCGGAGAAGGCGGCTATTTTAAACGATGACTGCTACTGAAAAACTATAGATGCTATTTGAAATTATAACCGCTACACACTACAATTTTGTTGTAACTGACTGTTTTATTTGGAATCAACGAAGTTTAAACATACCAACCATTGATGCTAGTCGTTCGTTTACTTGGGAGATATTGTTGGTTTGCACCAAAGCTTGATCTCCATTTTTGTTGAGTTCATTTACAATGTCACTCAGAGCCACCATGTTACGACTAATTTCCTGAGTTACGCTGCTTTGCTCTTCTGCGGCCGTTGCAATTTGAATGCTTAGGTCATTGATACCCGTTACTTGTGACGTTAGCTCATTTAAGCTGCTGCCCACTTTCTCGGTGTTATTAAATGTTTCGTCACAAGTCCCTTTCGTCTTATTCATAGACTCTTCAACATTCTTGTTCACTGAAAGCAAACGAGTCAGCGCTTGTTCAATCTGTTGTGTACTCGCTTGTGTTCGACTTGCTAAGGCTCTCACTTCATCCGCTACTACTGCAAACCCACGACCTTGCTCGCCCGCTCGTGCGGCTTCAATCGCTGCATTTAACGCAAGGAGATTGGTCTGTTCAGCGATTTCACCAATCACTGTCAAAATATCACTGATTCCTTTAGTTTCTTGGCTCATGCTTTCTAGGTTCGATGATGTGTTCTCTATCTCAGAAACTAGTGCATTAACCTTCATTTGTGCATCACCGACAGCATTGAGTGATTGCTCCCCGATATCGGACGCGACTTTAGTTGATTGCGCCGTTTCACCTGCATTTTGGGCAACGGCGTCAGCTGTTGAACTCATTTCTTCAATGGCAGTGACAATTTGTTCAGTTTCTTGCACGTGCTGATTCAAAATGTGGTTATTTTCATCTGATTTATGTTCAAGTTGCTGCACATTTTCTTTCAGTTCAGACGATGCTGCGTCAATCTTTAGCATCAAGTCTTGTATATGCTCGATGAATTGGTTTACACCAGATGCGATTTGCCCTAAATCATCGTGCTTCTTTACTTCGAGCCTCTGAGTTAAATCGCCATCACCATTTGATAGCCCTGTAATGGTTTCTTTCAACGCTAGGATGGGTTTGTAAAGAATATTGAGAATGAATAACGTGGCAACTACGCTGATCAATAGGTAGACAATCGTGATCATAATCGCTTGCTGTTGAGCGACTTCTAGCGCTGCGAATACGACGCTTTTGTCTAATCCAACAAGCAGGTACCACTCTTTATCACCATAGCTAACCGCATGGCTGAACATCACTTTCTCAACGCCGTTGATACTATAATTAACGATTGTGCTTTCTGAATTTTGTGCTTTTTTTGCAACGTCTTTCAAAGAAGCGTAATCCGTTAATTTAGTGCCCACCTTAACCACATTGGATGTGCTAGCCAGCACCGTCATGTCATTGGTCATCATCATCGAAATAGCACCGTTGAGGTCGATTTCAGAGACAGTGTCACTTAGAACATCGAGTGGAATGTCTGCCAATACCACACCGTTACCAACATCTTTACCAATGCTCACCATTAAGGTACCTGTTGTGGAGTCTGTATATGGGTCTGTATATACAAGGCTTCCTGAACGCTTACCTTCTTTGTACCAAGCTTTACTACGAGGGTCGTAGCTTGATGGGCTTTTGTGATTATCCCAGCCCGGGTAATCGAATGAGGCATAAGCATCACCATTGTCAAAACCTATCATTAAGTTCGCGACATCAGCACCCAATGAGCCCACGCGCATTCGCTCGGCGTGTCTATCTTGATAATTATGTTGACGATAATCAGCAGCTACTTTTGCTACTGCTTGTGTTTTAGCATCCAGGTAAGTCTCAACCTTGTTCCCTTCAATGCGAATACGGTCTTGTGTGCTCTGGTAAATATTCTCAGTCAGTGCTTCCTTATTGCTCTGATATGAAAAATAGTTGGCTGAGCCTACACTTATTGCAATTATTGCTGATACGGCGACTAAAAGAACTTGCTTAAACCCAAGTTGTTTCATTTGAAAGTCCTTAATACTGAATGTGTTCATTTTCCTGCTTAATGAATATGCAGTATATAGACGTATTATGAATAGGACTACGCTACCAATTGAACATTCAGCCTGATTTGAACAGTCTCAGCTCTGTATACAGAAAGCTTATGAAAAAATGGTTTATGCAGTAATGGTTTATTGATGGTGAATGAGAGGGAATCGTGACCGCCATATAGAGATGTTTACGATAGTGTGGTACTGACTTTAGAGCTTAAATAAGGCGCCGCATTAGGGTATTTGAGCATAATGGATAACGTCACTAGTCAGTCATATGAGCTTGCTTATCGAGATGAGTGAGCTGTCATTAAAATAGTTACAAAACGTAAGCAACCTTCAGCACTTACGTTATCTCTATACTAACCAGCTAAGCCTTGCCAAATGGCAGTAAAACCACTGATAGAACATAGCAACAAAGAGCCGATACGAATCTTTTCTTTAGGAATACTTTGCGTGGTCATTAATGCCACTTTGTAACCCAACCAAGCCGCAGGCAGTAACGGGATTGTGATGATCAAATGGTGCATGGTGAAGAAGCCAATTGGGATCTGTACCAGTAATGAAATGATGGAACTAAACACGAAAAACGCAGAAAGGTTACCACGAAGCTGATTGGCATCTTGGTGTTGAAGCAGCAGTGCCATCGGTGGACCGCCAATACCTGAACTGGTGCCAAAGAATCCAGAGAAGAATCCCGCGATACCCATCTTGGTCGGTGTCGGCTCTAACCTAAACGGAAGCAAGCTGACAATCACCGCAAACACCACCAATAAACCTAACCACAGTGATAATACGCTCGTTGAAACCATCACTAATAAAGCACCACCTGCAATCGAACCTGGAATACGGCCAAGCAGTGCGATTTTTAATCCGCCGATAGAAATGTTTGCTCGGTGTTTAAACGCATTGAATATAGAAATGAACAGGCCAACGAGACAGATAGGCGCGGGTACATAGTCGGGCGAGACTAAAAACAACAACGGGGCAGCCACAATAGCCAAGCCAAAGCCGATTGCTGTTTGTACAAACGAGCCGACAAAAATGAGTGCCATCGCGATAAGGGCGGTCTGATCTAGGTATTCCATAAGCCTGCGAATTAGTTTTAAAGGAGCGAGTGGATACTATAAATTAAAACGAAAAGAATAGTCTTATTATTCAGTGAGGTTTATGCAAGTTTCGTTAGTTATCATTTGGATAATAACGACCAACAAAAAAGCGAGTGAGCATATCAGGATATTTCCTTTCAATACTCACTCGCTTATTGGAACGACTTGTTGCTTACGCTAGTGGGGGAGTCAGCAGAAAACGTTAAGCCATTGCCAATTTCAGTCGCTCAATCGGCTTGTCATTGATAGGCAAATGGATCAGTGCTGCTGCAAATGCCAGTACCACTGTTGACCACCAGATTGGCTCGTAAGATCCGTAGTAATCGTAAATACGACCACCAACCCAAGCGCCTAAGAAGCTACCCACTTGGTGAGTAAAGAACACCAAACCGTACAACGTCGACAGGTAACGAGCACCGAAGATCTGACGAACTAAACCAGACGTTAGCGGAACCGTACCCAACCAACAGAAACCAATCGCCGCACCGAAGATTGCCGCGGTTGATTCAGTCACTGGCAGAGTCACAAACGCACCGATAACCACAGTACGTACTAAGTACAGTGCAGACATCACATGACGCTTGCTGAACTTATCGCCCATCACACCCCAGAAGTAAGATCCGAAGATGTTGAAGATAACCACATAAGCCAGTGCCATTGCTGCACTACTCGCAGGTAAGTTTTTGTCTGCTAAGTAACTTGGTAAGTGCGTCGCAATGAACATCACGTGGAAACCACACACGAAGAAGCCTGCGTGAATCAACCAATAACTTTTGTTCGAAAACGCTTCAGACAGTGCTTCTTTCAGTGTCTGGGTGTCTTCTACTTGTTTATTGGTTGCTAACTTCGGTGCTCGCATAAACAGCGCAAATGAGATCATCAAACAACAAAGCACGCCAAATACTTGCATCGCACTTTGCCAATCAAACTCGTTCAACATGTATTGCGCACCCGGAATTACCGCGAACATACCAAATGAACCTGCAGCTGTGGTTAGACCGAATGCTTTAGCTGCGTGTTCTGCAGGTACAACTTTTGCTACAGCGCCTAATACAATCACATAGCTTGTTGCACTTAACCCAAGGCCAACCAATGCGCCTAGTGAAACGTAAAGCATGCTTGATTCGGTAGACATTGAGGTAAGAAGTAAACCCAAACCGTAAGCACATGCACCTGCAATAATGATGCGTCTTGCTCCCCATTTGTCAGCGGCCATGCCCACAAAAGGCTGGAACACACCGAACAGCAGGTTTTGTAGAGCAATGGCGAAGCTGAAAAACTCACGGCCGGTGCCGAAATGCTCTGAAATTGGCATCATGAAAATGCCGAATGATTGTCTGATCCCTAGACTGATAATAAGTGTGCCGATCCCAAGCCATACCAGTAAAGGAAAACGGAAAATGCTCATTCTAATACTCTTAAATTAATGGTGGTGATGTGAGTGGTCTTGCGCTGACATGTGTTGGTCAGTCATTTTATTGTGGTGTTCGTGCCCGGAATGCTCATGCGCTGACTGCTGGTGGCATCCACTGATAACGGCATGCTGAGCCAAGAGATCGATCAATGGCTGATTGTGATGCACAATTACCAAACTAATGACAAGGAATAGCGTCATTCTGGCGAGTTGGGCAAAAAGAGATTGTGAAAACATAAGGTGTTTACATGCGCTCAATGTTGTAAGAAGTCGCGCATCATAATGACGAGTAGGGTATGTATCAAATGACCTTTTGTGATTTAGTCTATGCGTTTTATGCATAGATTTAAGCATCGCTGGAGTTGGAATGAAACGTAGCTAATAAATAGGAAAACACGAAGCTCGCTGATTATGTGGTAGAAGCGGAGAATTTAGGATGGATATTTAATTTTTTAGATATAACTGCTTGCTTTAGTGAAGTATTTTAAAGCCTGTAAAAACTAGTATACAAATTAATCACTCAGTAACACTGCGCATTTACTCGACTTATCTGTTAAACATCGTAAATTTGTACTTCAATCGTTTCAACGGGACTGAAACGCGATGTTAAAAGATTCAGGGAGAGTCATTCACATGGATAAAGATCATAACCTTCGCGAAAACTTACTGGCACTGATCTTAGGTAGCGCGCTAGTGTCACTCGGCGTTATCTTTTTCAATCAAGTCGGTTTGCTCACCGGAGGTACGGCTGGTCTAGCGATCTTCATTACCAAAGTGACAGATTTGAGCTTTGGCCAAGTGTTCTTCGCACTTAACTTACCTTTCTATATTTTGTCGGTTGCTCGTATGGGCTGGCGCTTCACCATCAATACGTTTATCGCGGTTTCGATTGTTTCGTTCGCCGTGGATCACTTGTATCACGTGATTCAAATTGCCGAAATTCATGCATTGTATGCAGCTTTACTTGGTGGTGGCTTGATTGGTACCGGCATGTTGGTGATCTTCCGTCATAAAATGAGCTTAGGTGGCTTCAACATTCTGGCGCTGTTCTTACAAGAACGTTTTGGGATTCGTGCGGGTAAGGTTCAGATGGCACTAGATTGTACGATTGTTGTGCTTTCACTGTTTATCGTTGATGTGTCGCTGGTTCTTCTGTCTGTACTGGGTGCGATAGTAACCAACTTGATTTTGGCGATGAACCATAAACCGGGACGCTATCAACCGGTCGTAAAAGCGGAAGCGGCGTAGTTCGGTACGATCAAGCACTAGGTTCGCTTAAGCACTCGATTCGCATAAACAAAGCGTGATTTTCAGATTATGAAAACAACAAAGCCAGCATCAATTGCTGGCTTTGTTCTATTCAAATAATGGGTTTGAGCTAGTTACTATAAGTACTTCTATTGGCACTTACCGCAATCAGTGTCCGACTTGAGCTCACAATCAATCACATTGCCTTGCTTATCCAGTGACAAGTTACAGCATTGTTCGAATAGGTTCTTAAGATCCCCGCGGCTTTTCTGAACACGAGACTTAACGGTTGAGTAGCTGATGTTTTGAGCCTCTGCGATCTCTTTTTGGCTTTGACCTTTGATATCGACAGCAAGCAGTAGCGATGAACTTTGTTCTGGCAGTGCCTGAATAAAAGGTTCAATACACAATGAGAGCTTCTGCTTAAATTCAGAGTCGTGGTCTAAATCGGTAAACCACAGATCTTCAGCATCAATTTGGCTATCACGTTGTTGGCGTGCATGTTTACGGTTGAAGTCGATAATGGTGTTGTTGGCTAACTGGAACAGCCAAGCCTTAACACTGCTCGCATCTTGTACCTTGTCTAAGTTCTGATAAGTCTTAATCAAGATCTCTTGAAGCAGGTCGTCTACATCGGCGGTGTTGTTGACCTTAGAATGCAAGAATGACTTTAACGCTTGCTGATACTCAGCCCAAACCTGTTCTAAGTTCAAAGATGTACTATTCAAAGGTGCCCCGTTCGAAGGTGCATCAGTTGCACTGTTCATTTACGCAACACTCGTCTTGTAAGAAATCAATCACACCTTCTAGGCACTCATACTCCGCCACGCAGAATAGAGTTCTTCCTTCTCGTCTTTGGCTGATGAGGCCTGCAGACGCTAGGCTTGAAATGTGGTGAGACAAGGTGGAACCAGGGATACCTAGCTCTTCTTGTAGGCCGCCAACTGCAATGCCTTGGTAGCCAGCTTTAACGACACTCTTATAAATAGTTAGGCGAATAGGGTGTCCCAACTCTTTAAGTGCTTTCGCTACGACTTCTAAGTTCATATTAACTCCTCAAGATTTAATTTCGATGTTAGTCGAAATGTATGTCGAATTCAAATTTAAAAACGGTGTCTGTATAAGTCATTGAAAAACCGTGTTTTCGAAAATCATTTCGATTTTTATCGAAATAAAGCTTGATCTGGAGCTGTTTATTTCTATAATTCGAGAATATTCGAAATTAAGGGTTGGTTACTTTTCTCATAGAGCCCGACCTTCAATCCAGTTTGGAGTTAATTATGAGCAATGAAATGTTAACAATGCTAAAAGACGCACTTGATATGTTCGCTTTCTTAGCAGTAGAGTTAATTATCCTTTTCTTAGCGATCAGCTACATTGTTGGGATTCTTCAAGAGTTCCTTACACCAGAAAAGATTCAATCTATCCTGAGCTCACGTAATGGTAAGGGGTATGTGGTTGCTGCACTATTGGGTGCAATTACACCTTTCTGTTCATGTTCGACCATTCCTTTCCTAAAAGGATTGCTGCGTGCAAGAGCGGGTTTCGGTCCAATGATGGTATTCCTATTCGGTAGCCCACTATTGAACCCAGTGATCATTGGTTTGTTCGTGATTACGTTCGGCTGGCAAGTCGCTGTGTTCTACTTCCTTGTAGCAATGACGGTATCTGTAGTGGCTGGTTACGCACTTGAGAAGTTAGGTTTTGAACGCTACGTCAAACCTGAAGCGTATGAATCAACAGGTTCTGCTTCAAGCTGTGGCACTAGCTGTGGTGACTCTGCTCCTAAAAAAGCAGCAACGGCTAAAGCGGAATCTTCATGTGGTACAAGTGCATGTGGTGAGCCTGCGCCAGTAATGGCGAAAGAGACATCTTGCTGCGATTCTAAAAAAGAAGAGCCACAAGTCACGGTTTCATGCTGTTCTGCGGATGGAAGCGCGACTGCTGAAATCGTAGAGAAGAAAGAACCTAGCCGTTGGATGAGAATTTGGTTCTCAACTTGGAAAGACTTCAAACAAGTTTTCCCTTACCTAATGATGGGTATTGCGATTGGTTCATTCATCTACGGCTTCATTCCTACAGACCTAATTGCACAGTACGCTGGTGAAGGTATGTGGTATGCGATTCCAGTAGCAGCCGTGATTGGTATTCCACTGTACATTCGTGCTGAAGCGGTAATCCCATTAAGTGCTGCTCTAGTTCAGAAAGGCATGGCGTTGGGTTCGGTAATGGCATTGATTATTGGTAGTGCAGGTGCAAGTTTAACGGAAGTTATCCTGCTTAAATCAATCTTCAAGAACCAAATGATTGCAGCATTCCTATTCGTTATCCTAAGCATGGCGATGGGGGCAGGCTTCCTATACAGCTTCATCTTTGGTTAATCGGGTCTGATTCCTAGATAACTCCATTGATAGCAAAATATAGATAATAAAAAAGAGCTCACTTAGTTGAGCTCTTTTTGTGTTTAGGAGGTCAAAAAGTCATGGGCATTAGGCTTAATTTTTTTGAGAACGCTATTATTCCGGAAGTGCTGCTATCGAAAATAACACTCATCAACCCCTACTTTTAGACGTGAATGTAACCGCTTTGATGCCAAGTATTAACAATATTCATGTTTCGTAGGTGTCAATTAATTGGTGAGCTTATTTAACCTTTTTTGGCTGATTATTGGACGGTTTTCATATCGATATCTAGTATTTATGTAAGGGTGAATAATGAAATAGCATCGTTCAAAATTAACGTTTGTTTAGCTTTAATTCAACGATGACAACGTCAAAAGACTTGGAGTTAATGAATGAAAGATAAGTTGAAAATTTACTGCCTTGGAACCCCTACACTTGAAACCAGAGAATCATTTGAGCTCGTGCCAGTCAGTGACATTAATCAACTCCCTGAATTATTGGGCGGCGTCATAGTTCTAAATGGCGATCTTAGTTCGCAAGACGACGTGATGAGCCAACTCCACCGTAGCAGGAAATTTTGGTCTTGGAAGATTTATATTTTAGAAGATAGTGCATTATCAGAGTGTTTATCAGACGGTACTTTAAATCCAGAAAGTGTTGAAGAAGAGGTGATTCAACACCGCAGAACGTTAGAAAGTATTATCGACACATCGGATACATTAGACCCTCTTGTTGGGTGGTTAGGCTTGGATCAAAGACGTCGATTATCACCTCACAAATATTTGTCTCATAAATCGATATATTCCTATCCGTTAGTGGAGCTTTACTATCCGGAGTTAAGTTCAACTTATCGTTTTGTATTATCAGAGACTAAGCGAGACACTTTTGAAATTGAGGATTTAATCGATCGAGTAAGAGTGTGTCATGAATGTGCCAGTGCCCACTTAAACTACATCGAAGCGTGTCCTTCTTGCAAAGACATTGATATTACTGAGCGTACCTCTCTCCATTGTTTCACGTGTGGCCATGTTGCTGAACAAGGGCTTTTCAAACGCAATCAAAAATTAGAATGCCCGAAATGTTTGACTCAGCTGCGACATATTGGAGTGGATTATGATCGCCCTTTAGAAACTCATACATGTAACTCATGCTCTCACTCTTTTTCTGAGGCGGAGACATTAGCTTCTTGTTTCGAGTGTGGTACAAAAAACGATATTTCAAAGTTGGTTGTTAGGAAGATTTATTCGCTGAAACTTGGAGTTCAGGGAGAGTATATATTCCGTCATGGAGTGAAGCTATCGGCGCCTGAACTGACCTTAAGCGGGAAAGTAGACGGCGGGTATTTTTCTAATCTTCTTAGCTGGGTTAATAGGATTGCACTTCGCCACGAAGAAGAGCACTTATTATTGGGGTTACACCTGCCTGATTTAGCGCAGTATGTGTCTAAAAATGGAGACGCAAAAATGTTTGCTTTGATCGAGCAAATTACAGAGCGTTTAAACGGATTGTTTAGAGATTCTGATATTTGTTGTCAGTTTAAAAACGATGTTCTTCTTGTATTTATGCCTAAAGCTAAGATGGAACATATAGAAGTATTACGCGGGAAAATAGAAGCACTTTGTTCTTTAATCGAAGATGACGATTTCACGCTGAATGTCTTTGCATGGGGTATACCCGATCCAACAATGAAAGAAGATGTTGGTTATTGGTTAGAAAGTAAAGTCAGTGAAATCTATGCTGTCAGTTAGCCTTGATCTCCAACAGTACTTCTGGGGGATGCTTTTAGAGAACTCTGAGCTTTGGCTAATGCTTTTCCCCATGATGATTATGGTGGAGCTCCCACTCTTTCTGCTTGTGTTAAGTGGAATCTTTCGCTGGTCTTATTCGGCCAGTGACATAGAGATAAAAGAATACCCAAGCATCTCGTTTGTAATTACTTGTTATGGAGAAGGAGATGCAATTGAGATAACGATCGACACGCTTGTTGAACAGCTTTATCCCGGAAAGATTGAGATTTTAGCCGTAGTCGATGGAGCAACTCAAAATGAAGATACCTACTTAGCTGCAATGCGAGGGGAGCAAAGACATAAAACGGTAAGAAACAGAGATGTTCGTGTCATTCCTAAGTGGCAAAGAGGAGGTCGCGTATCAACGTTAAATGCTGGTTTAGATAACGCCACTGGTGATTTTGTTATTAATGTTGATGGTGATACTTCTTTTGACAACGACATGGCGTTACAAATGATGAAGCAATTTACTGATAAGAATGTGATTGCTTCTGGAGGTGCTTTACGCGTTAGAAACTGGCAAGAAAATTTGCTTACGCGAATGCAGTCTCTTGAATATATGTTATCAATGCAAGCTGGTAAGACGGGGCTATCCAACTGGGGTGTTCTCAATAATATATCAGGAGCATTTGGTGCCTTTCGAAAGAACACTCTGAAGCAAGTTGGAGGGTGGGATACCCATACTGCTGAAGATCTCGACTTAACGATGAGGCTCAAACAGTACAAGAAAAGACATCCAAACAATAAACTCGCTTTTACACCTAAAGCTGTGGGCCATACTGATGTACCCGATACACTGAAAGGGTTGGTACAACAAAGGCTAAGATGGGATGGAGACTTATTATTTCTGTTTTTAAGGAAACACAATGAAGGTCTAACCCCTAGATTACTCGGTTGGGGAAACTTTATATTTACTTTAGTTTATGGCGTTCTACAAAACGTATTGCTGCCCATTCTAGTTTCGCTATTCATGTTTTACATATTTTGGGCTTACCCCTTCGATTTTGTTGCTGCACTTCTGATCCTTATCTATTGCGTCTATTTGTCGACAGTGTTGTTGTTTTTTACTGTCTATATTGGGTTGGTTTCCGAAAGAGCGAAAGAAGATCTTAAGATGGCAAAATGGCTAATCTTGTATCCGTTTTATCAGTTCTTTATGCGGTTGATTACGGCGTTCTCTATGGTGAATGAGTTATTTAGAAGAAGTCATGAAGAATCCAGTATGGCTCCTTGGTGGGTATTGAAAAAAGGCAAAAGGTTTTAACAATGAAAGTGAAATTTCATCTTGATAAAAAGAATAACCCTCAATCGGATGAAGGTATCAAAGTTGCTTACGGACAAGCGAAAAGAGGAGGCTACCGCTTTCGTTGGTATTTAATCTTAAGCTTAGTGGTTAGCCCTCTATTATTCGTTGCGTATTTTTTCTTAAAGACAAATTTTTTGGTTATTGCTCCGGCAATCATTACCTCGCATCCTGTAACCTTAACCTCTAAAGTTGCAGGAGTAGTCGGCCCAATTCCAGTAGACGATGGAAGTCAAATCCTAAAATCAGAGACAGCGATTCAGTTGACTAATATGGAAGTGGAAGCGCAAATCGAATTTCTTCATGCTGAGTTATTAGATTTAGAAATCAGGTCTCCTGATGATATTGGCTTACTGCACTTGAAAGGCATTGAAGAAACGCGCAGTAATTTAAATACGGTACAGCAAATTCAAACGCGATATGAAGAATATAGGAAAAAAGGTCAGGTATCCGATGTGGACTACGCAAGTATAGTGGGAATGAGTAACTCACTTAATAATCAGCTTAATGGACAAAAACTTGATTATCAAAATGCGAAATTAGCTGAACAAGAAAGAGAATTAGCGGGTCCGGTTAGTCAGGCTCGACGTGCTTTAAGGAAAGATCTAGCACTTAAACGTGTTGTTGAACAAGGATTGGCGATTAAGTCTCCCTATGAAGGTCGCGTTGTCGATATCCATGTCGTTGAAGGACAGAGAGTGTTCGAAGGTGACGAGCTTGTAACGATAGCGAAGAATACCATCCCGCAAGTGGTCGCGTATTTAGACCCTAAATATTTAGAGAATGCGATAATAGGAGCTCATACCAAGGTAAGGTTTCCTAATGGTAGTACTTTTGAGGCTGAGATTGCAGATTCGGTAGAAATCGTCAGTAAGTTGCCGACTCAATTAGCAAGCCCTTTTGAAGGGCAGCCAGCATATCTCAAAGTAGCATTGAACTTTACGGCTGATTTGCCTAGAGAATATTGGATTGAAGGGATGACCGTCGAAGTGCGTTTTTAATTAGCACGCTAACTTGACCATAAATGGAGCGTATATCGCTCCATTTATGGTTTTAGGGCTAGCTATTTTTATAGCGAACTGTTGTTTTAGAGTGACCTCTGCTTTAGAGAGAACTATCGTAGAGAGAGCTGTGGATATCAAAAACCACGTACATCCAGTTCATTGTTGATCAATACAACACACTGAGAAGCAAACAACATGTTTGGACCTAAGCTGATTTTCTCTGTCCCTAAACGCTTCAAGCTGTTGTAGCTTTTCTTCGGCATAGGGATGTGATCAGTAAGAAGGAAACATGGGTTTTCAGCAATCTCTGCATCACGGATAAAGTCACCCTTCTTATCCATCATGTACAGCTGGTGGTCTTCGGCCAGTTCTTTGACCAACTTTTCAAAGCTCATAGTGCGAACAGTGATGCCCGGTTCTACCTGACGTGTCTGTTCTTTTGTCATGCCTTGAGAAGCGTCAACCGCTCTTACTACCGCAGATAACAGTGCAGATTCATGAAAGCCACCAATGTTGGTGATTTCATTTGAATCGAATGTAATGGTACGAGAAAAGTCTTTAGTACTCTCTAGCACAAGGTGCACGGTGACATTCTCACGGTGAGATTGAGCAACGAAGATCGTGTTCATCAGAGTATGAGCCAGAATCTCAGTATGAGCGTCTTGCCCAACACCTTCTAAGATAAGTTTGCTCTCTGTAGGGGCTGCGCGAGCGCGTAATACAAATGAACGCATGGAATGTACCTTGTCAGTATGTGATAAAGCGAAACGGACTTTATCAACATGAATTGATGAATAACCAAAATTGTGGCGGTATGTAACTCTTTTCTATTAATGAAGTCAAATGGAGTTGCACTTAGCACCGACCCGCGAACTTTGAGTATTAAATAGAGAGTGACCACATTACAAGACGGTAAGGGTTGAAGCGACCCAATGTTTACGTAGATAGTATGCGCAAATTATTAGGTGGCTTGCAGAAGGAAGTAGTCGATGAAGTTACAGAAGATTAATAAAGAAGAATATAGAAAGAAGATGAACCTACTGTTGGTTTCATTGGTTGGGTCACTCGCCTTGTTTGCCATTGTATTCGGTAGCGTTCTGATTGAACTTTTTGGTTCAGCTGGCTCCGTTACTGGGGAATCGACGGGTAATTTCCATTTGAATGTACTCGGGGTGATTTTATCAGTCGCCTTGAATGCGTTTATTGCGAGCCGTGTGAAAGGGCATGATTACTTTAAAGAAGCGCTTTATGTGTGGAACCTGAAACAAATTCACAATCAAATCTATCGTAAGCTTAAGCGTATTCAACCAAAAGCTGAGCAAGGCGATCGAGAAGCATTAACTATCCTTTACTTCTATTACACTACGCAAAAACAGGTATACGACCTAGATAACAATACATTGACGATAAAAACGGTTCAGAAATCTCTAGATAACATAGTGGAGCTGAGTGAAAAGTGGAGTATAGAACTGGATATAGAGACATTCTCGAAAGATCTAGTCGCGAAATTCTAAGTTATATGCTCTTGATTGTATGAGCTTTGGCCTATGAAAGAGGGTTTTGACGTAAAAGTAGACGCTTAAGCAATTTTTTTGAATTTTTATCAAAAAAGGGGTTGCCATGTTTTCGATGATCTCTATAATGCCGCCTCACTGACACGGCAGTCGCTACAAGGCTTCAGCGGTAATCAGTAAGACGGAAAGTTCGAAAGGAATTAATTTTAAAAAGTGTTTGACACTTAAAATTAAATCGCTAGAATTCACGTCCGCTTTCAAGGGTTTCTTTGTAAAAAGAAAGTTTCGACAAGCAAAGCTCTTTAACAATTTAAACCTATCAATCTGTGTGGGCACTCGTTGATGAATAT